>NZ_CP147246.1:2520000-2792500 GCF_002174455.2 Enterococcus sp. 9D6_DIV0238 | reverse complement strand
CGCTACCCACAGCTCATCCCCGCACTTTTCAACGTACGTGGGTTCGGTCCTCCAGTGCGTTTTACCACACCTTCAACCTGGCCATGGGTAGATCACATGGTTTCGGGTCTACGACTACATACTCATTCGCCCTATTCAGACTCGCTTTCGCTGCGGCTCCGGCTCTTCACCTTAACCTCGCATGCAATCGTAACTCGCCGGTTCATTCTACAAAAGGCACGCTCTCACCCATTAACGGGCTCGAACTTGTTGTAGGCACACGGTTTCAGGATCTATTTCACTCCCCTTCCGGGGTGCTTTTCACCTTTCCCTCACGGTACTGGTTCACTATCGGTCATTAGGGAGTATTTAGCCTTACGGGATGGTCCCCGCGGATTCCGACGGAATTTCTCGTGTTCCGCCGTACTCAGGATCCTCCTAGGTGCTGTCACAATTTCGTCTACGGGGCTATTACCCACTTTGGCGGACCTTTCCAAGTCCTTCGACTATCCTGACAGACTACCATATTGGAGTCCTACAACCCCAACAAGCAAGCTTGTTGGTTTGGGCTCTTCCCGTTTCGCTCGCCGCTACTCAGGGAATCGAATTTTCTTTCTCTTCCTGCAGGTACTTAGATGTTTCAGTTCTCTGCGTCTACCTCTAACCAGCTATGTATTCACTGGAAAGTAACATCCTATAAAAGATGCTGGGTTCCCCCATTCGGAAATCTCTGGATCATAGCTCACTTACAGCTCCCCAAAGCATATCGGTGTTAGTCCCGTCCTTCATCGGCTCCTAATGCCAAGGCATCCACCGTGCGCCCTTATTCACTTAACCTTGTCAACCTTGCGGTTGGGTCTTGACTACTTCTTCTAGCGATAGAAGGTTGGTCAATAAAATAAGCTTCGAACAATTAATTAATTAACTCTTCAACGCGGTGTTCTCGGTTTGTTTTGATTACTTTTTTTACTTCAATATCCAGTTTTCAATGAACAATCTAGTAACCATTGGTTACTAATGGAGCCTAGCGGGATCGAACCGCTGACCTCCTGCGTGCAAAGCAGGCGCTCTCCCAGCTGAGCTAAGGCCCCAGTAAAGCTATATAATTGAGAGTAGACCTCTCAAAACTGAACAAAGTGTTGACGAACCGTGTAGTTCCGTAATATTCCTTAGAAAGGAGGTGATCCAGCCGCACCTTCCGATACGGCTACCTTGTTACGACTTCACCCCAATCATCTATCCCACCTTAGGCGGCTGGCTCCAAAAGGTTACCTCACCGACTTCGGGTGTTACAAACTTTCGTGGTGTGACGGGCGGTGTGTACAAGGCCCGGGAACGTATTCACCGCGGCGTGCTGATCCGCGATTACTAGCGATTCCGGCTTCATGTAGGCGAGTTGCAGCCTACAATCCGAACTGAGAGAAGCTTTAAGAGATTTGCATGACCTCGCGGCCTAGCGACTCGTTGTACTTCCCATTGTAGCACGTGTGTAGCCCAGGTCATAAGGGGCATGATGATTTGACGTCATCCCCACCTTCCTCCGGTTTGTCACCGGCAGTCTCGCTAGAGTGCCCAACTGAATGATGGCAACTAACAATAAGGGTTGCGCTCGTTGCGGGACTTAACCCAACATCTCACGACACGAGCTGACGACAACCATGCACCACCTGTCACTTTGTCCCCGAAGGGAAAGCTCTATCTCTAGAGTGGTCAAAGGATGTCAAGACCTGGTAAGGTTCTTCGCGTTGCTTCGAATTAAACCACATGCTCCACCGCTTGTGCGGGCCCCCGTCAATTCCTTTGAGTTTCAACCTTGCGGTCGTACTCCCCAGGCGGAGTGCTTAATGCGTTTGCTGCAGCACTGAAGGGCGGAAACCCTCCAACACTTAGCACTCATCGTTTACGGCGTGGACTACCAGGGTATCTAATCCTGTTTGCTCCCCACGCTTTCGAGCCTCAGCGTCAGTTACAGACCAGAGAGTCGCCTTCGCCACTGGTGTTCCTCCATATATCTACGCATTTCACCGCTACACATGGAATTCCACTCTCCTCTTCTGCACTCAAGTCTCCCAGTTTCCAATGACCCTCCCCGGTTGAGCCGGGGGCTTTCACATCAGACTTAAGAAACCGCCTGCGCTCGCTTTACGCCCAATAAATCCGGACAACGCTTGCCACCTACGTATTACCGCGGCTGCTGGCACGTAGTTAGCCGTGGCTTTCTGGTTAGATACCGTCAAGGTAAGAGCAGTTACTCTCCTACTTGTTCTTCTCTAACAACAGAGTTTTACGATCCGAAAACCTTCTTCACTCACGCGGCGTTGCTCGGTCAGACTTTCGTCCATTGCCGAAGATTCCCTACTGCTGCCTCCCGTAGGAGTCTGGGCCGTGTCTCAGTCCCAGTGTGGCCGATCACCCTCTCAGGTCGGCTATGCATCATGGCCTTGGTGAGCCGTTACCTCACCAACTAGCTAATGCACCGCGGGTCCATCCATCAGTGACACCCGAAAGCGTCTTTCAAATCAACACCATGCGGTGTCGACTGTTATGCGGTATTAGCACCTGTTTCCAAGTGTTATCCCCCTCTGATGGGCAGGTTACCCACGTGTTACTCACCCGTCCGCCACTCCTCTTTTCAAATGAGTGCAAGCACTCGGTAGAAAAGAAGCGTTCGACTTGCATGTATTAGGCACGCCGCCAGCGTTCGTCCTGAGCCAGGATCAAACTCTCATAATAAAAGTTGAACACGATCTTGCGATCGTTAAGCTCATTTGTTTGCTAGCATATTGCTTCGCTTGTTAAAAATTGTTGTTTGTTTTCACCGTTGTGAAAACAACCTACACATTTGGTTTGTCTTACTTTGTTCAGTTTTCAAAGGTCTACGTTGTTACCTCGCAGCAACTTTTATATCATATCAAATCTCCGGTTTGATGTCAACACTTTTTTTTAAAAGTTTCAAAGTTTTTTCTGCTTGGCGTTGTCGTTTGTTTCAGCGACAACTTCATTAGTTTACCAGGTTGTTTGTTATTTGTCAACAACTTTCTTCCTGATTTTTCAAGTTTTTTTAAAACTTGATTTGTTATTCTATTTCAGTCGTTTCAGCGTTTTTGTTGCTCGCCTTGCGACATGTAATAATATAACAAGTTTTTCTTAATTGGTCAACCTTTATTTTAAAAAAATTGAATATTTTTTTCATCATGATTCTCTGTTCCAAGTACCTTTTCGCTTTTTGATAGCTTATATACATTTGGCTCTTGTTTTTAGATTAAATCACTTATATTTCCGATCATTTTTTTAGTTTATATGAAAATAGTTCGAATTCTACTCCTGTATTATCTTTTGAACGCCCGATATACTTAAATTCATTTTCAATATAGAACCTTGATAAGCGCTGATTACTTGCTAAACAATCCAAACGTAATTCATCGACCTGATTTTCGAATTCAACTTTTACAGCATTCAGCAATTCTTTCCCATAACCAGCCTTTCGGTATCTGGGACGTATTATCACACGATGGAGATAGCATGATTTCTGGCTTGATTCAATGTTTTTCCAAAGTAGGCGATCCCATTCAGTAGGTTTCTGCCAAGCAGCAACCATTCCTGCCAATTGTTTTTCATTATTATAGAAGAAAAACACTTCGCCTCTTTTTACAGCAGCAATTAATCCGTGCTTATCTTCTCCTTTTAATACATCAGACCATTGATCACTGCCGATCGATTTTAACCATTCTGCAGTTTCTTTTAATAGTTCTAATGCAGTTTGTCCTTCTTCAGTAGTTGCTTTTCTGAGCTCCATTAACTTTTCCTCCTTGCGCTTCCCTACTATATATATGTTATGTTAGAAAAAAAGACGGGCAAACCAGCATTTGGTTCACTCCGTCTACACAATGTTGAATATTAAAAGCATTCATGACAGCTTCTCATATTCTTTATGTATCTAATTTTTAAAACATCGGTACTCCTTCGATTTCAAAAGAAGAGAGTAAATTTTTTAATTCGGACGGTTTTTCCCAAACATACGTACTACCGATTGTTGGTATTCCTGAATCTTCATTCATTTCAAATACAAATAGAGGCATATTTTCAACCTCAGTATGGGCATTTGTCAATTCGACTAAATTAATTGAAGTAACATCTAAAAGAACTTCTTCTTTGATAATCTGCAACATACTAGCCAAAGCGGTCATCTCTTCTGAAACTTTTGTTGTAACAAACTGCATCGATCCATCAACTGGATGAACAAGAAATTTTTTAGAACCATCATTTAAATGCAATATAATAGTACCAGCGACTTTTTTGTTAGACAAAACATCCACCTCAATTAATTTTTGTTTTCATAAACTAGGAAAATTGTACCATATTTTCTGAAAAAAAACAGAATTATTTCGACAAGAGTTTCTCCATTGCTTCATCTCGCCAAATAGGAAGCTCTTTTTCAAGTGTTTGAAAACCAATTTTTTTGTTTTTATTGGTGAAGTATTTTTTTCGTCGATAGTTTGGCTGCTGAGTTTGACTTTCTAGTGTTCTCAAAGACAAACTGATTTTTTTTGTATATTCATCGATATCAATGATTTGAACTTTTACTTTTTGCCCAACCTCCAGTAAGTTGTGTATATTTTTTGTATATCCTGCTTGGACTTCAGACACATGGATCAGTCCCTGAACCGTGTCGCTCAGTGAAACAAATGCTCCGTAGGGTTGCAATCCTGTAATCGTTCCATCAACGACCATGCCTATTTTGTAGTTCATAATTATTAGCCTCTTTTCAATTTTCACACTAAAGTATTTTCCTCATTTAAAATAATAGCATGTTCCGTAGAAATGTGCATAGATTTCTTTCTACTATATAATATTCGTTCTTTTTGTTCATATTTTCTTAAAAGTCTATTATACTAGAGTTATCAATCAAGTAATATACTAAATAATTGATAAATGAAAGGATGAAGCGAATGGTAGAATTTGATAAAGTATATGACCGTCGAAATACAAATTGTGCAAAATGGGATTCCATCAAGGATACTTATGGAGAAGATGGATTACTTCCACTTTGGGTAGCTGATATGGATTTTAAAGCGAATAAGCCTGTTTTAGATGCCTTAAAGAAAACGATAGATCAAGGAATTCTAGGATATTCTCCAGCACCAGATTCATTGTATCAAGCAATTCAAAGTTGGCAGCAGCGCCATCATGATTACTCAATCAGCAAGGAAGCGATTCTTTTTAACAGTGGAGTCGTTCCAAGTTTAGCATTAGCTGTTCAAGCGTTTACTCAACCTGGTGAAGCTGTTTTAATTCATGATCCTGTTTATCCACCATTCGCTAAAGTCGTTGAGCAAAATAATCGCAAGCTTGTTCGTAGTACCTTAGACGTGGCCGATGGACACTTTGTTATGAATTTAGATGACATGGAAAAGCAAATTCTGAATGAAAACATCCGTCTATTCATTTTATGTAATCCTCATAATCCAGGAGGACGAGTTTGGACCGCTGCTGAATTAGAAGCTGTTGGGAAATTATGTGCGAAATACGATGTCCTTGTCGTAAGTGATGAAATTCATCAAGATTTGATTTTTGCTCCTCATCAGTTTACAACTTTTGCCAATGTTCATTCTAGCTTCAAGGATTTTTCTATTACTTTAACAGCAGCCACAAAAACATTTAATTTAGCCGGTATCAAAAATTCAATGGTCTTTATCGAAAATTCTGAATTACGAAAGAAATTCGTTACGATCCAGCAACAGAATGCCCAAGATGAAATCAACATTTTCGGGTATGTTGGAACAGAAGCAGCTTATGAACACGGCGATGACTGGCTTAAAGAGTTACTCGCATATCTAAAAGAAAATATTGATACCGTAGCTGACTTTTTAAAGCATGAACTACCTCAAGTAAAGATGATGCGCCCAGAGGGAACCTATCTGATTTGGCTTGATTTTTCAGCTTTTGATTTATCTGATGCAAAACTTCAAAAACAATTGGTCCACAAAGGTAAGGTCGTTCTAAACGCCGGGATCACTTTTGGTCCTCATGGTTCACAGCATATGCGTTTAAACGTTGCTTGTCCAAAAGAAACGCTGTTAGAAGGATTACGTAGAATAAAATATGCATTCGAATAAAATCAAAACGGATCAAGATGTAGCTCAACGAGTTATATGCTTATCACTTAACATTTAAATATAAGAACAGAAGCGCCTGATCCTTCCTTAAGATCAAGCACTTCTGTTCTATTTTTTGTATTCTATTCGCTAATTTCTACTTTATCGATCACAACGTCAAATGTTGGGCGATCTTGAGAATCTCTTTGAACGCCGCCGATTTCATCAACAACATCCATTCCCTCAACAACATGACCAAAAACAGTATGACGGAAATCTAGCCATGGTGTTCCGCCTGCTTTATAAGCTTCGATCACTTCTGTTGGGAAGCCGGCTCCTTCTAGTTGTCCCATCATATTAGCTGGTACATTTTGATTGTTGACAATGAAAAATTGGCTACCGTTCGAGTTCGGTCCAGCATTCGCCATTGATAAAGCGCCTCTTAGGTTAAAGACATCTTTAGAAAATTCATCTTCAAATTTTTCGCCATAAATACTTTCGCCGCCCATGCCTGTTCCAGTAGGATCTCCACCTTGGATCATAAAATCAGGAATGACACGATGGAAGATCACTCCATCATAGTAGCCTTTTTTCGCTAATTGAACAAAATTTTCAACGGTTTTAGGCGCTTGCTTTGGGAATAGTTGAACTGTGATATCTCCTCTATTTGTTTTGATCACCGCTTTTGGTCCTTTGACATTTGCTAAATCTAATTGTGGAAATTCTGACATTTTATTTCCTCCTAGTGTAGTTTTTACTTCCTCATTTTATCATAATCAATGACACTTGAACATTCTATTCTCTCATCCCAATCTTTTAAGAGTTCCTTTCTTTCACAAACTTCCACTTGCTTTTTTCTGTTACAAGTGATATTTTGTGAAAAACGATATACTTTGCATTTTCGTTTTATCTTTAAAATAGATAGGAACTTTTTATAAACCGAAACAGGAGGAATTTTTAATGTCTGACGCAAAAGATATTTATGATCTAACGATTGTTGGCGCGGGGCCTGTTGGTCTTTTCGCCGCTTTTTATGCAGGAATTCGTAAAGCAAAAACGAAAATCATTGATAGTTTACCCCAAGTAGGCGGACAATTATCAACGCTTTATCCTGAAAAATATATTTATGATGTTCCTGGTTTTCCAGCCGTGAAAGCAAGTGAACTGATTGAAAACTTAGAAAAACAAATCACTCCTTTTTCTCATGATATTTGTTTGGAAGAAGAAGTACGTAATTTAGTGCAGGAAGATGGACATTTGCGTATCGAAACGTCTAAAGGGATCCACTATTCTAAAGCAGTTATTTTTGCGATCGGAAACGGATCATTTCAACCAAGACGTTTAACTCTTGATGGTGCAGCAGAGCTTGAGGGGAATCATGTTCATTACTATGTTACTGACATGAATAAATTTTCTGGAAAGAAAGTTGCCATAGCTGGTGGCGGTGATTCTGCGATCGACTGGGCATTAATGTTGGAACCCATTGCTGAACGCGTATCGATTATTCATCGTCGACCTGAATTCCGTGGCCATGAGCATAGTGTAGATAATCTAAAAAAATCAGATGTTTCTATTTACACACCTTATGTGATCGATCAGCTTTTGATGGAAGACAGCTCTTTTAAAGGCATTCAATTAAAAGAAACGAAAGCTGATAATTTTGAGAAGCTTGATTTAGATTCTTTGATCATCAATTACGGCTTCACTTCTTCGTTGAGCCATCTAAAAGACTGGGGCTTGGAAGTCAGCCGTAATGCAATCGAAGTCAATTCTGATATGTCAACAAATATTCCTGGCGTTTACGCTGTAGGTGATATTTGTGACTACGATGGAAAAGTAAAACTAATTGCTACAGGTTTTGGAGAAGCTCCAACTGCCGTAAATAACGCTTTGCACTTCATCAAACCTGATGCTAGAACTCAACCCATGCACAGTACTAGTCTATTTGAAGGCAAAGAAGCAACAATGCTTTAGTATAGAAAAAGGAATCAAACAGATAAAACCTGTTCGGTTCCTTTTTGTATTTAGCCCATTTCTTCTTGCCAAGCGACTAGAGCTTTCTTTATATTTTCCACTAACGATTCAGGTGTTTCACCAACAATTCTCTCTCCTTCAAATAAAACGAATAACGTTTGAGCACAAAGTACACATTCATTCATACAGGAATAGGTGACAATATCACTATTTTCTTCGATAAATGGATCGCTTAGTATCAACTCTCCACCATTCGCTAAATTTTGCTCACAACATTCGATTAAGGGATTCATTGATCTTCTCCTTGCATTTTACTCTTTAGATAGTATACCATTGATGTATTCTAAATTTAAAAAAGACGAATTGGAGGTTTTTATTTTGGTCATAAAAGGTGAAACGTTAGAGAAAAAAGCACGTCAGCTATTGAAAGAACGCGGTGTTGAAATGGAAGATCTAGCTGAGTTAGTATTATATCTACAAAAGCCTTATATTGAAAATCTTGATCTAAACACTTGCATTGAAAATATCGATAGTGTACTTTCAAAACGTGAAGTTCATAATACCATCATTACAGGTATTCAGTTAGATATTTTAGCTGAACAAAAAAAATTGCTTCACCCACTTCAGGAAATTATTGAAGATGATGAAGGCTTGTATGGTATTGATGAAATTTTGGCTCTTTCCATCGTGAATGTTTATGGCTCGATCGGTTTTACCAACTATGGTTATATCGATAAAGTGAAGCCTGGAATCTTAGCAAAACTAAATTCTCATGAGGGACCAGAAGTCCATACTTTCTTGGATGATATCGTTGGAGCGATCGCAGCTGCTGCAGCTAGCCGTTTAGCACACTCACAACCGGATAAAAGCAGAATCACGCAGTAAAATGTATCTCTATCTACTATATTTAACGTCGTTTTGATTGCGTTGATAGTAATTCTTCCATTATAATAACTATAAAGTATATGATGTTTTATACTTCCATTTAAAGCCACCACTATAGGTTTCAAAAGTTCTTTGTGACGTGTAAGCGGACACTGTTTTCAGTCATTGATTTTCTTCCCCAATAGATAAATCAACTACCTATAGTGATGAGCTTTATTTTTTTGTATCTTTATGCACTGACTTCTGTTTTTCTACCTATGACAGAAGCCTTCCACTGAATAAAGATAACAAAAAATGAAAAAAGAATAGAAGCGAAAATAAAAGCAGTGTCAGAATCTTCTCCAACACTGCTGTTTCGTTCAATAAATAAAGGCTGGCATGTCTGTGCTCTCATACATTTTAGGGGTAGATATTTTCCTAAAAATTGAGTACAATAAATCATGTCAGTGCTTTTTGCATCGACGAGGGCAACTTGATTGGTCAGTGTCTGCTGACTTTTCAGGGCTTCATAGTTTGGCTGCCACCAAATTGTGAAGTGCCTTTTTTTATTTAATTATTTTCGCTTCTATCCTGTACTTATTGTACAAGATGAGTGAATGTTTCGTCAATGATGATTCTGTTTTATTTTCCTTTTGAAGCACCATCGTTCGCTTTCTACTTACAGAGGTAAATAAATGCTCTTGAACGTTTTTAACCGTTTGTTGAGACAGCCATCTTAACTGCTTGAAGGGGATCAAAATGCTTGATCGTATATATGGTCGTTCCTTTTTGCCAAACAACTGTATTGATTTGGTAGCTGTCGCTTGTACTCGCTGTCAAAGAAATTTGACCTAGATTTTGAGGAGCCGGCAGCATTGCTTTTTCTAGATAGGTAACTACTTCTTTTGCTAAAGGTTCTGCTACTTCTCCACCAATATTAGAAGCACGTACAACCAAACTCCAATTTCCTTCCTGCCAAGATAAATAGGTCGAACCGGCTGCTCCTTGTTCATATCCCGTAATACCATAGCCCAAATCCACCTTATTCCCGCCAGTATCAATAATTTGTCCTACTGCTCCTGCAGCTTCTTCAGCCGAACCATAGCTTTTCTTTTCAAAAGAAGCAATCGGCTGTAAATTATTTACTGCAAGATCATTGACTGCGATCGGATGATCTTCTGCATAATATAGTATTCTAAAATTCGTTTGATCCGCTGTACTGGTCGTTGCTGCTGTTAAATATTCAGCTGTTCTACTCGTTAATAGGCTTTGCGGCAACGTATTATTTGGAAATAGGCTATTCAGCTCATCAAGTACTGCTTTTGCCTGTTTTTCTGGTGTATTGCTTTGCGGCTGAGCAGCAGTTTGTGTTTCGCTTGTTTTTGTTTCAGAAGATGATGAAGCTTTTGTCGAACTAGAAGCTGAGGTACTTGATTTAGTTGAGTTTTCTTTTGTTGTAGTTGATGCTTGACTACTTTTCTCCGTTTGCTTTGGCGGTGTTGAATTTTCAGATGACTTCGTTTTCCCTCCACATGCGGCTAGCGAGATAGTTGCTAGTAATATCAATGAATAACTAATGATCTTTTTCATGACTTTTCCCTCCCATTCCTATTCTTCAATTTTAGTGTATCACCAAATCAGAGAATACTCACTTTATACGATTTTTAAAATAGATTTTTAATTAAAGGACAGTCAAATAAACAAAAAAAAAGAATGCATATTCCATCTTCGAAACGTCCGAAGACGCCGACAGAATACCATTCTCGTGGGTTTGGCACCCAATGGGTCGTAAGGGGCTCGAACCCATGACCCGCTGATTAAGAGTCAGCTGCTCTACCAACTGAGCTAACGACCCAAATGTTTAGTACTTAAATATTGTAGCACTTGCTTGTTGTTTGTTCAAGTGAAAAAATACGACACAATAAAAGAAATGACGGTTACTTTTCTTTCATCGTGTCGTTCGATCAATTTTCCTGTTCTTTTTTCACTGGACAAGTCGTATGACAATCATCGCAACTCTTTCCAGTTCTTATACGAGAATAGATGATATACCCCGCACCACCAAAAATCAGTACTGCTAAAATAAACGTTGCCATGTTCCTACCCTCTTTCTAATGTTGCCATCGTAATAACAGGTTCTTCTTTGGCTTTCGGTTTTCTAAATAGATAATACCCCATAATGAACACTAATAAAATGGCACTAAAGAATCCTGCACCTATCGGACCATTTTCAAAAATGACATGACCAACTTGGTAGATAATAAAGCTGACAACATAAGCCAGTCCACACTGATAACCAATGGCTCCCCATGTCCATTTCCAATCGCCCATTTCCCGACGGATAGCACCGATCGCAGCAAAACAAGGCGCGCACAATAAGTTGAAAACTAAGAATGAATAGGCTGCAACTGGCGTAAATGCCGCCTGAAGAGCAGACCAAACTTCAACGCCATTTTCTGATACTTCACTCAAATGACCAAAAAGAATACCAAACGTTCCAATCACATTTTCCTTCGCTACTAATCCAGTGATCGTTGCAACAGCTCCTTGCCAAGTACCCCAGCCAAGCGGTGCAAACAACGGTGCGATGACTTTTCCTAAGTTTGCTAAAATACTTTGGTCTTCTGCGGCTTCCTGCAAAGTAAATGTATAAGTTGATGTAAACCAAATAATAATGCTCATCACAAAAATGATCGTTCCAGCTTTTTTGACGAACGATTTGCTACGATCATATGCATGTCTCAAAACGCCTCTTAGTTGGGGCATATGATACGCAGGAAGTTCCATGATAAACGGGGCCGGATCCCCTGAAAATGAACGAGTTTTTTTCAAAGCGATACCAGACAATACAATCGCTGCGATTCCAATGAAGTAGGCAGAAGGCGATACCCAACTGCTTTTTGGGAAAAATGCCCCCGCAATCAAAGCAATAATCGGCAATTTCGCTGAACAAGGCATAAAGGTCGTTACCATGATCGTCATCTTACGATCTTTTTCATTTTCGATCGTTCGGCTGGCCATAACTCCTGGAACACCACAACCTGTAGCGATCAGCATAGGAATAAATGATTTCCCTGATAAGCCGAATTTTCTAAACAAACGATCCATTACAAATGCGATACGTGCCATATATCCGCAATCTTCTAAAAAGCCCAAACATAAAAACAAGACAATCAATTGCGGCAGAAAACCTAAAACAGCTCCTACTCCTGCGATGATCCCATCTAAAATCAAACTTTGCATCCAAGGCGCTACCTGTAAGGTCTCTAGCCAGTTTGCTACATTCGTTGGTACGATATTTCCAAATAACTCATCGTTGATCCAATCTGTTCCCATTGTCCCTACTGTTTGAATCGCTAGATAATAAACAAACCACATAATGACTGCAAAAATCGGTAATGCTAACCAGCGATTCGTTACGATCCGGTCGATTTTATCACTCGTACTGAATGAAACTTCATTTTTTTCGATCGCACAAAGTGCAGTTAAGCGCGTAATAAATTCATAGCGTTCATTGATCACGATCGATTCACTATCATCACCAAAAATTTGTTCTGTAATCTTGATGATATCTTCGATTTCTTTTTTCTGCAAGTCGCTCAGCGTCAATTGAGCAGCCACTCTAGTATCCCGTTCAAATAATTTAACACTGTACCAGCGAGCCTGCTTTTCCATCACACTATCCCCTAGAACATCCACAATTTCATTCAAGGCTGCTTCTAGCCGATTATCGTATGTTGGATAATTAAATTCAGGCGGAAAAACTTCTTGAACTTTACTTGCCTTTTTTATTAATTCATCGAGTCCACGATTTTTCAAAGCACTGATTCCAATGACATCGATCCCTAAGCCATATGCTAATTTTTCGATATTGATCTTTTTACCAGTTTTGTCCAAAATATCCATCATATTTAATCCGACAACAACCGGAATCCCTGTTTCCATCAATTGGGTCGTCAGATAAAGATTTCGTTCTAAATTTGTTGCATCGACAATATTAACGATCACATCAGGAGAACCGCTAAGCAGATAATCTCTAGCAACAACTTCTTCTGGCGTATAAGGTGAAAGAGAGTAAATACCAGGCAGATCCTGAATCGTGATCGCTTTGTCTTTCTTCAATTTACCTTCTTTTCTTTCAACAGTGACTCCCGGCCAATTTCCTACATATTGATTTGCCCCAGTCAATGCATTAAAAGCAGTTGTTTTCCCGCTATTAGGATTTCCTGTCAGAGCAATATGCTGTTCTTTCATCTCCTTACCCCACTTTCTGTACTAAGACTAATTCTGCTTCATTTTTCCTCAACGTCAGCTCATAACCACGAAGATTGATTTCGATCGGATCCCCTAATGGCGCCATTTTTCTAACTAATAGATCCACGCCTTTAGTCAGTCCCATATCCATCAAACGTCGCTTGACCGCTCCTTGACCGTGAATACCTACAACACGTGCTTTTTCACCAACAGACAACTGATCTAATGGTACCCAATTTTCTTCTTCTGTATTTTTTTCTACTATTGTAATTTGTTTTAATACAGATACATTGATCGCGATCCGGCTGTTGTGTAAAAGAACGATCCCATTATCAGCAGAAAAGTTCAGCAGCACTACTTTGCCCCCTGGCACAAGGCCAAGATTGTTCAAGTGCTTCTTTGCAAATCCTTCTGCCTGGATCTCGTCGATCATATAAACCCTGTTCAATTTTGCCTGTGCCAATGTCAACATTGTGTAGCCTCCCTTAATTTAAAAGCGGAACAAATCATTTAATCCTGTAGAAAATTAGGAAATTGATATTGAGACGTTTTTTGTCTCACTGACAATTTATCTATTTTCCTAAGGATGGATTTGTGTAGCTGGATAACTTACATTCATCAATATCACTCACGATATATATTATTTGTGAAAAAGTTTCATTCCTTTCTTTAATGATATTGATAATCGTTCTCATTAAGTATACCTGTTTGTGAGGTTTAAATCAATGTTCTTTCTACCTATAGTAAGAAAATAATTGGTTCTTACATTCGCCAAAATATTTCTAGTGTGCTTCCTTTTAGTCACCCCCTATATCTTGTGTTTCTCTCATTAAAAATCCCGCCGAAAAATTTAATAAATTTCTTTTTTGAACACGAAAATCGGCATAAATGTCGCATAAAACGAGAGAATACGAGCTTTCATATTCTTTTCAAAAACACAAAACATGGTATTCAGCTAAAAAACAACCACAATATATAGTGCCTAAGTGTTGACTTTTTCCCAGAGAGATTTATACTAGTGAATGTAAACTAATTGAGGGGGAAATAAAAATGAACGTAAAAATCTTTTCTAAAAATAATTGTATCCAATGTAAGATGGCAAAACGCTTTTTGAGCGAAAATAATATAGCATTTGAAGAAGTAAATATCGATATCCAACCAGATGCGATCGACTGGTTAAAAGAACAAGGATTCCAAAGTGTTCCGGTTATCACTTCTGACGCTGCTACAGTTGTGGGATTCCGTCCAGATCAATTAAAAAACTTGGCCAGCTAGAATGAAACTCGTTTATTTTACTGTTACCGGACAAACCAGACGATTTATTAAAAAATTGGATTTGCCAGCTTATGAAATTGAGCCTGCGAATCCTTTTTTTGAGATAAATGAACCCTTTATTCTGGTTGTTCCAACCTATGATGCTGATATTACTGATGTCATCAATGATTTTCTCGACCATCAGGAGAACAAAGAACATTTGATAGGGGTTGCCGGCAGCGGCAATCGTAACTTTGCAGAATTATTTGTTTATACAGCCAAAGATATAGCACGTGATTATAACGTTCCGTTACTTTTATCTTTTGAATTTAGCGGTACCAATGAAGACGTAGAATCCTTTAAGAAAGTAGTGAATGAACTTGAGTCTAAAAGAAATCAAAGAGGTTAGTTACTTTAAACTAAACAATGAAATCAACCGTCCGGTGAATGGACAAATTCCTTTGCATAAGGACAAAGAAGCTTTGGAAGCATTTTTTAAAGAAAATGTTGAACCAAACACAAGAACCTTCAATACAGTAGAAGAAAAGATCAACTACCTGATCGATAATGATTATTTAGAAACTGCCTTTATTCAAAAATATTCAATGGCTTTTATTGAAAAATTATATACATTTCTTGATGAACAAAAGTTTGAATTTAAATCATTTATGGCCGCTTACAAGTTCTATTCACAATATGCACTTAAAAACAATGCTGGAACAGAGTATTTAGAAAGCTATGAAGATCGTGTTGCTTTCAACGCCTTGTACTTTGCTGACGGTAATGAAGAGTTAGCCATGGTCTTAGCAGATGAAATGATCCACCAACGTTATCAACCAGCGACTCCTTCTTTCTTAAACGCTGGGCGTAAACGCCGTGGGGAATTGGTTTCTTGTTTCTTGATTCAAGTAACAGATGATATGAACAGCATTGGTCGTTCGATCAACTCAGCTTTACAATTATCAAGAATCGGCGGAGGTGTGGGAATCACATTAGCCAATCTTCGTGAAGCAGGCGCTCCAATCAAAGGTTATGAAGGAGCAGCTAGCGGGGTCGTTCCTGTAATGAAATTGTTCGAAGATAGCTTCAGCTACTCCAATCAATTAGGTCAACGTCAAGGTGCAGGTGTTGTTTACTTAAACGTTTTCCACCCAGATATCGAAATGTTCCTTTCTACAAAGAAAGAAAATGCAGATGAAAAAGTCCGTGTTAAAACATTATCTTTAGGTGTTGTCGTTCCAGATAAATTTTATGAACTTGCACGTAAAAATGAAGATATGTATTTATTCAGCCCTTATAGTGTCGAAAAAGAATACGGTGTTCCCTTCTCATACGTTGATATTACAAAAGAGTATGATAACTTAGTAGCGAATCCTAACATTCGTAAACGTAAAATCAAAGCGCGTGATTTAGAAAATGAAATTTCTAAACTGCAACAAGAATCAGGATATCCTTATATCATCAATATCGATACAGCTAATAGAAGTAATCCTGCTTATGGAAAAATCATCATGAGTAATCTATGTTCAGAAATTCTACAAGTTCAAACGCCGTCTATTTTAAATGGCAAACAAGAATACGAACAACTTGGTACAGATATCAGCTGTAACTTAGGTTCTACAAATATCGTTAATTTGATGGACAGTCCTGATTTCGGGAAATCTGTTCGTGCGATGACTCGTGCCTTAACTTTCGTAACAGATGCTTCAGATATCGACGTCGTTCCTTCTATCCAAAACGGGAATCGATTGAGTCATACTATTGGACTTGGTGCCATGGGATTACACACTTTCTTTGCAAAAAATCATATGGAATATGGTTCTCAAGACTCTTTAGACTTTACGAACGTTTATTTCATGTTATTGAACTACTGGACATTAGTTGAGAGTAATACTATCGCTAAAGAACAAAAACAATCCTTCCATAATTTTGAAAAATCAGATTATGCAAATGGTTCTTATTTTGACAAATATATCGAAGGTGATTTTACACCTCAATCAGATAAAGTCAAAGAGATCTTCAAAGATATTTTTGTACCGACAGCAGCTGACTGGGCAGCATTACGCGATGCAGTCAAACAAGATGGTTTGTATCACCAAAATCGTTTAGCGGTTGCGCCAAATGGTTCAATCTCTTATATCAACGATACAAGCGCCAGTATTCATCCAATCACTCGAATGATCGAAGAACGTCAAGAAAAGAAAATCGGGAAAATTTATTATCCTGCTCCTTATTTGGCAAATGATACCATTCCATATTATACGTCTGCATACGACATGGATATGCGCAAAGTGATCGATGTTTATGCAACAGCACAGCAACACGTAGATCAAGGAATGAGCTTAACTCTGTTTATGCGTTCTGAAATTCCTGAGGGGCTTTATGAATGGAAAGATACACCAAAACAAACAACACGCGATCTGAATATTTTACGTCACTATGCTTTCCATAAGGGTGTAAAATCAATCTATTACGTACGAACATTTACTGATGATGCGGAAGAAATCGGCAGCAATCAATGTGAAAGTTGTGTGATTTAACTTAAATTGGTTCAAAGGCTGAGACAAAAGTCTTTGGCTCCGAGAAATAAGAAGGAATCCATGAAAATGATAAGAAACATGGTGCTCTTCAAATTTTCGTGAATTTCGGCTTATTTCTGAAAGAGCTGCTCTTTTCTCGCCGTTTATTCTGGTTTAGAGAGCGAATCAAAACGAACTTTTAGTTTTGTCCCGCTCTTTATGATCATTGGTTAAACAGTCATTCGGTAATTAGGAGGAAAATAAATGGCAACATATTATGAAGCGATCAACTGGAATGCGATCGAAGATGTGATCGATAAATCAACTTGGGAAAAACTAACAGAACAATTTTGGCTTGATACACGTATCCCACTATCAAACGATCTAGATGACTGGAGAACACTTTCAGACTTAGAAAAAACAACTGTCGGATATGTTTTTGGCGGCTTAACTTTACTTGATACAGTTCAATCTGAAAGCGGCATGGATCAACTAAGAAAAGATATCCGTACGCCTCATGAAGAAGCGGTGCTTAACAACATCCAATTTATGGAATCTGTTCATGCGAAAAGTTATTCTTCAATTTTTAGTACGTTGAATACTAAAAAAGAGATCGATGACATTTTTGAATGGACTAATACAAATGTTTACTTACAAACAAAAGCTGAAAAGATCAATGAAATCTATAAAAACGGCACACCATTAGAAAAGAAAGTTGCAAGTGTGTTCTTAGAAACCTTCTTATTCTATTCTGGTTTTTATACTCCTCTTTATTATCTAGGCAATAACAAATTAGCTAATGTTGCTGAAATCATTAAATTGATCATCCGTGATGAATCTGTCCATGGCACATATATCGGCTATAAATTCCAATTAGGTTTTAATGAACTGCCTGAAGAAGAACAAAACGAATTAAAAGATTGGATGTATAACCTACTTTATGAACTATACGAAAATGAAGAACGTTATACAGAAGAGCTTTATGATGAATTAGGCTGGACAGAAGAAGTAAAAACCTTCTTGCGTTATAATGCTAATAAAGCACTGATGAACCTTGGCATGGACCCATTATTTGCTGATACAGCGAACGATGTAAACCCAATCGTCATGAATGGTATTTCTACAGGAACAAGTAACCATGACTTCTTCTCACAAGTTGGTAACGGCTATTTATTAGGAACTGTTGAAGCCATGAAAGATGACGATTATTTGATTGGTATGGAATAATTAAATAAAAGAAAAAAGGATCAGCGACAACATAAAATGTTATCGCTGATCCTTTTTCTTTTATCATTCATCCGAGAGTTGAGTCCTCTCTTCTTTTCGAATGTTATAAATTTTAACGATATTGACCACTAAAGTTTTAATCACAGCATAAACAGGAATACAAATCAGCATTCCAATGATTCCACCGACACTTCCAGCTGCAATCAATACAAGAATGATCGTCAATGGATGGATATTCATCGACTTGCCCATCAATAAGGGTTTGATCAAATTACCATCTAACTGCTGAATGACAAGAATCGACAACATCATATATAGTGCTTGCCAAGGTGAGATGAAAAAGCCAACAAGAACGGCAGGTACAGCACCAATAAATGGCCCTACATAAGGAATGATATTAGTCACTCCACAAAAAACAGCTAGCAGCAAGCTATACGGTTGTTTAAAGATCGTCATTGCGATAAAGCTTAAACCTCCAATGATCAAAGCATCCAAAACAGTACTGCTGATATAGGCTGACAAAGTTTGATTCATTTCTCTTACTGTTTGACGAAGCTCTGTTCTAATACTTGCAGGAAAAAAATGAGATAACGCGTCTAAAAACTTATGTCCGTCTTTAAACATAAAAAATAAAATAAACGGTACTGTAAAAAGTAAAATAAAGAATTTCATTAATATCCCAACGATTTTCGATAAACTACTCGTCACCCCTACGATCGCGAAATTCAGAATATTTGTAATCGTGATATTCGCTTTATCTAATTGATCCTGAATATTGAATCCTTTGATTTCTTCTAAGTTTCCTAGCTCAGTCAACCAACGATTCATTTCCTCCGCATATCCTGGAAGTGACTGCGTCAAGTCAACAAACTGTTTGACCAATTGAGGAACGATATTCATGATCACAAGAGCAATCAAAACCGCTAAGACTAAAAAAGAAAGCATAAAGCCAACAAGTCTAGGCACTTTATGTTTTTCAAGAAATACAACAACTGGATCAAACATATAATACAAAAAGCCTGCAATCAGCAGCGGCATAAAAACAGCGGAAATCATTCCCAATATCGGACTAAAAACATTCGGCATCCTTAATAAAAAGTAAACACCAATAATAGTCAAAACCACTTCTGTTGTCCAAAACAGTAACTTTGACTGCTTAAAAAGAGAACCCATATCAAACCTCCAATAATCTAGCTATTTCTATTTTATCATTCTTTTCAAGTATAAAAAATATTTTTTTGATAACTATTATTTCGTGATCATAGATTATTGTGTATTTATCTAATCTATCTTGTACTTTCATGATATACTTGTTTTGTTTTAGGAGGCAGCATATGACTATTTTGACGTATAAATTACTACTTGGTGTTTTCGGCAGCAGCTTCATTGCCTTTTTTTCTTATGTCTATCAATTACTCACAAAATCGGGTGTTTTTGCCTTGATCATGATTGGAACCCTAGTTTGTGGTTTTGGCAGCTGGCCAACTTGGGTACTTTTGATCCTTCTTTTTGGCAGTTCTAGTTGTATTTCTTTTTTTAAAAAAGTAGCTGCACTTGATGGTAAAGATACTATAAGTAAAAAAGACGCACAAAGAGACGGTTGGCAAATACTGGCAAACGGCCTTCCCGCTGTTGTTTCATTGGTTCTTTTTTACTATACAGATAACCCTTTATTCATGATCGGCTATGTTAGTGCCATAGCAGGTGCTACAGCAGATACTTGGGCATCTGAGATCGGTATTTTAAGTACGTCTCCCCCACTTTCCATTCTCACATTTAAGCCGATTCCTTCTGGCCTATCTGGAGGCGTTTCATTACTTGGAACCTTTGCTTCTATCCTTGGTAGTCTTATGATTTTGATTACTTTTTGGTTATTTCATGATCCTGATATCACTTTTACTACAAATCTTGTACTCGTTCCTGTTGTTTGCGGCTTTGCCCATTCATTGACCGACAGTTTTTTAGGTGCAGCGTTTCAGGTAAAATACAGATGTTCTATTTGCGATCAGGTGACAGAACGTAATGTACATCATCAGCAGCCAGCAACTAAAATTAGTGGAATTTTTTGGCTGAACAACGATTGGGTCAATTTTATCAGTGGATGTTTCACTGTTCTTTTAAGTTGGTTGCTTATTTCTCTTTGATACCTGTAAATAACCTGACAATGATTTTCCCCCAGAAAAACTGAAGCTAAGAACTCAGTTTTTCTGGGGGAGTTCTATTCAAGACAAAAATAAATTAAATACTTACCAAACGCAATTTAGTTATATTTTTATGAATCGATAAATCCTCGATCACCTCAGCGTAGGTCATTCCTTTAGGTAGATCGATCGTATAAATATTGGTATAAATTTGGTCATCACCAACTAATAAAACACTAAAATTCACGTCTTCGATCTCAATTTTATGCTCTTCGAAATAACGATTGATAAACTCCTTCGTTTCTTGTTTATGAAGATATCGAATCTCTAATTTTTTTGTTGTCGGCACATGAATCACTTTTCTAACTAATGTCAAAGCGACAAAAATTCCAATAAAGCTAGTGATTGCAATCGCGTAATACCCCATACCAATGGAAATACCTAATCCTGCAACCGCCCAAAGGGAAGCTGCTGTCGTTAAACCTGTTACCGATTGTTTCGTTACAATGATCGTTCCTGCACCTAAGAAGCCGATACCACTGACGACTTGAGCAATCAAACGTGCTTGATCAGAACGAATCACGCCGCTCAATTCTGGATGATTCATCGCATCTTCCAGCGCACTTGCTGCAATCTCTACTTGAATCAAAGCGATAATTGCCGCTCCCATACAAACTAAAATATGTGTGCGCATTCCCGCCGGACGATTTTTATACTGTCGCTCAAAGCCAATTACACCACCGATCAGCATCGCTAAGCTCAAGCGCACAATGATCTCTTGAATTGTTAAATGTACATCCATTCTGCTCATTCCTCCTATTATTCTCCCTTCTATTATAACACTAAATTCATGTCATTTTTTTCATACTAAAACAAAAAAAGAGTACGAAACAAAACGACAAATCAGTTTTGTTTCGCACTCTAAAATGTAATCAAGGGAAATCCCAAGTCAGGTTCTTCGGTAAATTTACCAAAATCGAGCTTGATCAGCTTTGGTCTTTCCCTCATCTGCTGCGATTATAATTTACTTGCTGCTGCTTCGTCTACGATAACGACAACATCTGGATGGTTTTGTAACGCACTTGCTGGTAAATCTACTGAAACAGGTCCGTCGATCATTCCTTTGATCGCATCTGCTTTTGCTTCACCGTAAGCAATCAAAATCATTTTTTTGCCCTTCATGATTGAACCAATTCCCATTGATACAGCACGTGTAGGTACATCTTCAACTTTTTCAAAATTGCGTTTGTTCGCATTGATCGTTGATTCTGTCAATTCAACTACATGAGTTAAACTATCTAATGGTGTTCCTGGTTCGTTAAAACCAATATGTCCATTTTGACCAATTCCTAAAATTTGAATATCAATCGGATGGCTGTCAATGATACTTTCATAATGAACACACTCAGCTTCTAAATCTGCTGCTTTACCGTTCGGTACATATGTTTCTTTAAATGGTTTTTTGTTAAATAGCTGATCATTCATGAAGTAACGGTAACTTTGATCATCGTCTCCACCTAAACCAACATATTCATCTAAATTTACAGAAACCATATCTGAAAAATCTAAGTCACTTGAAGTCATCTCTTTATATAATGTTTCCGGTGTGCTTCCTGTCGCAAGACCTAAAACCTTTGCTCCATTGTCCATACCTGCTTTAATCAAGTCAAATGCTTTTTTTCCGCCTTCTTCGGCGTTTGCTACTTTAATGATTTCCATCGAAATTGCTCCCTCATCTTCGTTTATTTGGTATAGTCCAATTATAACACCCTCTAAAAAGGATTTCTAGTAGAAATGTATAAAAATAAAAAAACTTCTAGCCTTTATCAGGATAGAAGTTTTCTAAATTAGTAATTTCCAGTATACTGCTCAGTTCCTTCAGCATTTGGATCAGTATAAGTTCCGCCACCAGTCACATCGTTGGCTACTACATCTTGCCCATAACCATAAGTACCTGCAGCTGCATCCGTTGAGCTTGAACCATATCCCGTACCACCTACATAATTATTGTAGTTTGCAGTATCTTTTGCCTGCATCTCTGTATTTTCCGGTAGCCCTAGCTGAGCACGTAAATTTGTTTGTGTTTTATATAATTTTTCCGGATCAAGGATTTGGTAATAGATACCGCCAATTTCTTGTCCTTCACCTTCTAATTGTAAAGAGTCAATATTTTTGAAGGCAGGCATATATTTTTTCTGAATGTCTACCATATTGTCCCAAGTTAGATCTGTTTTTACATTATCTTGTACTGCATTCAAAATCTGTCTGTATTTAGTCAAACCGTCTATACTAATGATTTTGTTCACGATTTTTTCAACAACTTCACGCTGACGACGTTGACGTCCAATATCCCCTTCAGGGTCTTCTTCACGCATTCGAGCATAAGCTAAACCAGTTTCGCTATCAAGCTTAATATGACCTTTTGGAACCGTAATACCATCTAATGTAAACTCAAATGGATTGTCCACTTCGATACCACCTACAGCATCAATCAGATCTTTTAAGCCTTTCATATTGATCGATACATAGTTATCGATTGGAATATCCAGTAAGTTTTCTACTGTATCAATCGCCATCTTCGCACCACCAAATGCATAAGCATGGTTCAGTTTATCTTCTGTACCATAGCCAACAATCTCAGTTAAAATATCTCTGTCCAAACTGATCATTGTTGATTTTTTTTCTTTTGGATTAATAGTAACTACCATTGTCGTATCAGAACGACCTTGTTCTGTTCGTCCTAGATCTCCTGTATCGATTCCCATCAATAAAACGGAGAAAGGTTCTTGTGCATCAATGTTCACGGCTGTTTCTCTGCGTTTTGATGTTCGATCGATCGATTCATACACGCCTTCAACTGTACCGCTGGCATCAGAATACATTTTAATTCCATAAGCACAAATACCGGCAACTGAAACAAGTACTAATCCTAAAGCAGTTAGTATTACTTTTTTCCATAGGTTCATAAGACACTTCCTCATTTTTTGCAAGAATAATTCATGAAATCTATTTTCTCACAATTTCAATCCTGTCGCAACATTTTTGAAGATTTGGCATGAGAACTTAATGTAAATGTAAGATAAGGATTCTAACAAAAAGAAAGATCAATCTCTTCTGAATAGATCTCTTGTATAAACTTTACTTTTGACATTCTCTAATTCATCTTCAAATCTGTTGGAAACAATGATATCAGAAATTTCCTTGAATTTATCTAAATCTTTAACAACTTTTGAATGATAAAAGCTTTCCTCTTCTAATGTAGGTTCAAAAACAATCACTTCGATCCCTTTCGCCTTCAAGCGTTTCATGATCCCTTGTATCGAAGAATATCTAAAGTTATCAGAATTTGCTTTCATCGTCAACCTGTATATCCCGACAATGTTCGGCTGCTTAGCTAAAATTTGTTCCGCAATAAAATCTTTTCTCGTAGTATTTGCTTCAACAATTGCCCCTATAATATTATTAGGTACTTGATCGTAATTTGCTCGCAACTGTTTCGTATCTTTTGGTAAACAATAGCCACCATAGCCAAACGAAGGATTATTATAATGAGAACCAATTCTTGGATCCAAACCTACACCTTCAATGATTTGTTTTGTATCTAAACCACGAACTTCCGCGTAGGTGTCCAATTCATTGAAATAAGCCACCCTTAGAGCGAGATATGTGTTTGAAAATAACTTGATAGCTTCTGCTTCAGATGAATTAGTGAAAAGAATTTCGCAATTTTCTTCAGCAGAATTATCAGCAAATAAATGAGCAATCACTTTTGCCCGTTCAGAACATTCTCCAATGATGATTCGTGAAGGATGAAGATTATCATATAGCGCTTTCCCTTCACGAAGAAATTCTGGAGAAAAAATAACGTTTTCAGTGTTGTATTTGAGTCTCATTTCTTCAGTAAAACCAACTGGCACAGTGGATTTGATGAGAAAGCAAGCATCTGGTTTTATAGCTAAAGCTTTTTCTATCACTGATTCGACTGTAGATGTATTGAAATAATTTTTCTTTTCATCATAATCTGTTGGAGTTGCAATAATCAAATATTCACCAAATAGAACAGCTTCTTCGAAGTCTTTTGTAAATGTAATGTTTAATTTTTTTTGCGTCAAAAATTCACTTATCTCTTTATCCTCAATCGGTGATATTCCTTGATTTAGGGTATCAATTTTTTCTTCTATAATATCATACGCTAAAACATGTTCATTTTGTGATAATAATAGAGCATTTGCTAAACCGACATAGCCTAATCCGAATACTGAAATTTTCATAGATTTTCCTCCGTCCAAAGTAAAGCCTTTCTTAATCTAAAATTTCAAGTAACTGTTGAAAATGATCTGTAACCAAATCTATAAGTCTATTCTTTGAAGCAATAATATCTTTAATCTCTAAGCCATCACTTTTAACCAATTCGTCATAAATATGACGACTATTTTCAGCATATGGATAAGAATCTATATAATACTCTTCTAAAAAGTATTTCAATTTTTTTACTCTATTATCTAATCCGACAGTTTTCACACAATAAGAAATAGCTGTTATATTCCCATGCAAACTAGTTCCTGAGAAAAGTTCCGAATTACCAATATAGGACATAGTATCAAATATTGTATTATTCTCTGGAAGATAAACTTCTATTTCATTTTTACAGTACTCATAAATTTTTTTCAACGGAATTTGATCTTCATGCATACCAGCTCTTCCAATTGGTAATAAAACTAATGATAACTCTTTTTCTTGACAATACTTATATAATTGCTTAGCTATTTCTTTTTCATCACTGGAATATTTTTTCCCAATTTGAAATACCATATATTTCTTTGAAGCATTCTTTTTTTCAAATGCTTTATATTCTTCACTCACCATTGTTTTTAGAATTTTTTTAGGGAATAGTTCTGACATAATAACAGCTGAATCGGGTACCATATGAACTTCTCCAACACCTAAATCTTGTAAATTCATTTTTGTTAATGGATCTCGTACTGATAAATAATCAGCTTCAGATAAATAGTTAGCTATTATTTTTTTCTCTTTTTCACTGAAATAAGAAAAATCAGTTCCACTTACTGTATTATAAATCAACTGACAATTCTTAAGCTTATACTCTCCTTTCGAAAATATCCAAGGGTATCTAGATCTTCCATTCAAAATCTTTGATGAGAGTTTCTCCGCATTTCTTTTTCCAATTATTTTATACAAAATTCTGTAGAGTAAGATCTTGTTTTCATTCTCTAATAAATGTAAATGGGTAAATTTCCATGCAGAATTTAGCGTAGCTCCACCTACAATAATCAGGGCATCAGGACCATCATATTCCAAATCTGAAATTTTTTTACTTGGGATTGCACCAATTTTTGTTAAATCAGATGATACCACTCCATAATTTATAAATTCTAAATTCCTATTTTTTGAAGACAACCATTCTTTTAAAATGATTGGGAATAACAAATCACCATAATTATTTCGATCTACGGCGCCCACTAAAGCAATCTTTTTCATTGTCTCACCTATCTTCTTTTCATATTTTCTACTAAAAGTTTTAATGTGTTAAAATTTACTATAAACATTATTAAAACTAACACTAATTCGATCATGATTGTCAATATTTCATTAAAATTCAAAAATAAAACAAAACTTTGCATTAAATACATTAAGAGACTAATCGCTATTAGAAACCAGTTGTATTCAATTTTAACTAAATTTCTTGTGTCATAAACTCGTAAGAAAAACATGATTAACGAGCTTCCTAAAACTGCTACTCCAGCACCCAAGTAGCCTAATGTAGGAATAAAAACCAAACTCAAACAAACACTGACAATTCCGCCAATTACAGAAGTTCTGAATGCTCCCTTGGTCTTCATCGAAGCCATGTAATTCGTTCCCAAAAAGGTTGCCAAGTTAGTGAAAATAACGCCCAATAATAGAAAAGGAACTATTCTCCATGAAGAGAAGTACTCTGATGCTACAACAAATTTATAAATATATTTTAAAATAATTAATATTAACGCTGCAACAATAATTAGTATAGAAAAATATGCCTGGAAAATATGAGAATAGAAAGAATCTTTTTTTAAACTATCATATTCTTCTATCGCTGAAATTTGCCACGCTTGATTGAATACCTGGCTAACAATTTGTAAGATAGAGGGGATCTTATTTGCAACAGCAAATAAACCATTCGCAGAGACACCTACAAAAGCAAAAATAAAATAACGATTTGAAGCATTCATAATCCACCACATTAATGCGTTAGGTATCATAGGGATACTATAAGAAAGCATGCTTCGAGCCAGTTTTGTATCAATACCTACTACAAATAGATTTATCTTACAAAATATACATAGATGAAAAATTGAGAATAGATTAGATAGAATAATTGATAAAATATATCCCTCGATTCCCATAGAGAAAACAATTAAAAAGACGATGTTTAGTAGACAAAGCAAGACGGTTTGTAGAATTCCATTTACCGCAAATAACTTTATTCTATTATCTGCTCGGGCATAGTTAGACAGTAACTTTTGTACACCCATGACAATCAAAACTAGAACAGTATTTAAAAATACCATCAAATTTTTATACCCACTCAACATCAAGAAAAGCATTATTAAAAACAGGAATAGAGAACCTATATATGAAATTGTTAATCCGTTTTTTAAAACATCTTTCTTATTTTCATCTTCTCTCATTACAAATCGTAGAACCGAATCATAAATACTTACAAATATTATTGGTAGAAATAGATTAGCTGTGTTTACAATCAAATCTACTGTTCCGTATTCAGATACAGATAAATAATAAGTGTATATAGGTACTAATAAAATAGTAACTAATTTACTTCCCATTGTCCCCACAGCAAAAATAATTGAATTACTAAATAGCTTCTTGTATGAATCCATATTTCTCCTTTTCATATATCTTTTTATTGGACAAAAGGCCCGTAAACAAGAAATAGAATACTGTAATTTCCATATCATAAATATGATTTGAAAAAATGAACATTATTAATACGTAAATTGTTAAACAAACTCCTGTAAAATTAATATTTTTATATAATAACGATTTATATCGCTTCATTCGATTATAGAAACCTAGCAAGATACTGACTATCATTCCATAATAACCAATGAATCCTTGAATACCAGTATCTAGTAATACAGCTAAATAAGATGATTCACCCATGATTCGATCGTGCTCCACAGAGACTACATCTGATACAGTTCCAACACGTCCTAATCCTATGCCGAAGGGACTATTTTTAAAATAAGAGAATGCCTCCAACCAAATTCCTTTTCTTCCAGCAGCAGAATTATCTTCTAATGTGACTGTAGATTCAATATATTGAACTAAAATGTCAAAGACATTGATACCAAATAAAACATTAGCAAATACTAGCGTCACAATGACTCCAACTAATAAAATACTGATTTTAGATAAAATTCCTCTTTTCTTAATTATTACCAAAACAATGATGAGTCCTACTGATAACCAATTACTTCTAGAAAAGGTTAATAATAACGTCAAAAAATAGATTCCTAATAAAAAGTTATAATACTTAACTTTTATGAACTCTCTATTAATCAACACTACGACCAAAATCAAACCTAAGGTAGCTCCAAAAACATTAGTATTTGAAAATGTAGAAACAACTCTTTGCCACGAACCAAATCCTCCAAAGTAAAAAGAATCTTTTAATCTTCCAGCATATTTAACAGGATAGCCTAAGTTAATCAGGAATTGATCACCTAAAATATATGCTTGAAAAATTCCCCACATACAAATCCATCCAAAAAATTTAAAAATGTAACTAAAAAAATTAAATATGTCTTCACTGCTAATAGAAAGGTTTCTAGCAATTATAAAAATAAATATCGGTAAGATATATCTACGAATCACAAAAAAGGCCGTAGATAAGTTTTCAGTAAATAATACAGTAGAAATAACTAAAGAGATAAGAAACAAAAAATAAAATAAGCTCCATGAGCCAACCTTCACATTAAGCATAGATACATTTCTTTTTTTGAATTCAAACATTTTAGGAATTAAAAGTACTAAGTACAAAATTACAATTAATTCCTTCCAATATTTTACTATTGGATTATCATGTAAAATTATTGAGAATACCATGTACTGTAAGGAAATACCAATTGGCAAAATATATAACATTATTTTTTCAGCTTTATTCATTGGTTATCCTACTCTATTCTTTATTATTCTAACAGGATTACCAACAGCAACACTATTTGAGGGAATATTTCTATTTACGAGTGTATTTGCGCCAATAACACAGTTATTACCAATTTTTATACCGTCCAATATTACTACTCCGCTACCAATCCAATTATTATTTCCCACATGTATTCCTTTAGAGGTTACTCCCTGTTTTCTTATTAAAACGTTAGTATCTTGATGGTTATGAGATTGTGCATGAAAACGAACATTTTGTCCCATAATGACATCATCCCCAATAATAATGCCCCCTGAACAACCAAAAAAACAATAATCTGCGCAACTAGAGTTATTCCCGAAAGTAATTCCTACTCCTAATGAAGCTAAACTACCAGTCCCTCTAATTGTAGTATGTTTTCCGATAGAGCAATTATTCCCAAATCTAAGCCCATTTTTGGATAAGCCATCTAATTCAGTATAATCACCTATTTTTATTAAACTTCCCATATAAATACGTTTTTTATTACGAAGAATAACCTTCTTACCTATAAATATTTTTTTCTTGTTGCCTTTAATGCCAATACCTCTATAAATACCTCTAAGATATTGACAAAACTTATTCACTGCAATAAAAAAAAGCTCACTATCAGAAATACTATTATCAATTTGAAAAGTGTCACCTTTCACTTTCTCCATAACCTTTTTTATGATTCTTATTTCCATAATTACTCACTCTTTCGCATAAGATCAATGAGAACCTGAGATGAATGTATACTGTGCTTATAAAAAAAACGTCGTTTAGATAAATTATTTTTCAAGTAAGCATTCGTTGAACTGTCCTCTTTGTGAAAAATAGTTATATCATTTAAATAGCTCATTATTAAGGAGTCTCTTTCAGCAATATATTTCAAAATAAACTCTTCCATATACATAAAAGTCTCATCATTTAATCCATCATATTTTTCAACATAATCTTTTGAAAAAATTAAGCAGGCACCATGTAATTGAAAATCTTTATATTCTGTTACTTCTTCAACTTCTTTATCATTTTTGTTCAAAATATTTTTTAACCACAAATCAATATTCATAAAGCTCAGAATATACCATATTTTAAACTTTAATTGCATCCTTTTTACATCTTGGACTTTAAAAAAAAGCTTTGGAGTTGGGTTTTGATTTCTTCCATTTACGGTAGAAATAATTTGTGGCCCCGCTATATCAAATCTATCTTTTTGATAAATTTCAATTAAATGCATCAAAAAATTATTTTGTTCAATAACTATGTCGTTATTTACTAATAAAATAAAATCAGGATCTAGATATTTTTTTGCATAGTTAAAACCAATATTATTACCTTTAGAAAATCCTAAATTTTCTTCTGATAGTAATACTTTCACATTTTCCTTGTCTTTAAAATATTGAAGTAATTGTTTTCCGCTACTATCAGGAGAAGCATTATCGACAATAACAATTTGTAAATTTATTTCATCTTGACTTAACTGAAATATCGATTGAACGCACTCTATAGTATCATTTATTGTTATATAATGAAGCACTACAATAGCTACATTTTTTCTACTCATTACTTTCATCCAATACTCCTTCAATATTTTGAATATACTCATCTATAGAAAATTGTTCTTGTTGCATTATTTGACCACTTTTAGCAATGTACTCCCTTTTTTCCGAATCATCTATTAACATTTTTATTTTTTGAGTTAATTCAGTAACATTCTTCGGCTCCACCAAAATACCTGTAACTTCATCTTGAATAATTTCTGCTGGGCCTCCAAAATTAGTAGCAATAACTGGTACTCTTCTAGCCATTGCTTCCAAAATGACTAATCCAAAAGGCTCAGGTTTTATTGAGGGTAAAACAAAAATATCCAAAGAGCGATAAAACTCTTCCATATTTGAAATTAAGCCTAATAATTTTATTTTTTTAGAACCATCAGATTTTGATATCTTTTCTTTTAAACTCTCTTTTAGATATTCTTCCCCTTTGAAGACATCACCAGCAATTAAAAATGTTACATCAGGATATTCTTTAAGAACTTCGAGAGCAGCATCAACAAAAAAATCTTGCCCTTTCCATCGGTTAATTCTTCCAGCCATTCCGATAGTAAATGTTTGATTCTTCCTTTGACTATCAAGAAAATCATTTTTTATATCCACTACATTGTATATAACTCTTCCTTTATTCTTATCAATAATAATAGAATTCAATGTGGCTTTACTATTTCCAATAATGACATCTGCATATCTATTTACAATTCTTTTAACAATAAAGTTCTCGTATTTGTTAGAAATAATCTCTCGCACATGCCAAATAGATTTTTTATTTAACGATTTTGCAGCAACCCCACCTGGAAAAACAACAGAAGTATTTGTATAAATAATATCAATATTGTTTTCTTTAATAAAAGCTTTTAAATATTTTACTGAACTAAAAAAATCACGAAAATAGGAAACTATTCCCTTAATTGACAAATTTTTTCGGCGTAATATAGCAATTGATTTTATTATGACTTTACAGTTACCTGTTTCTTCAATTTTTTCAACTAGCTCTCCTTGAGAAGGTAACATTACATATATCTGATATTTTGTTCTATCCAACTTATTCACTAAATTTAATAGTGACTTATCAGAGCCATATAGCTCTGAGCTTGAATGCAAAAATAAAATTTTTTTTTTCATTTATATACCACCAAAAACCTTTTCATAGTCGTCTATTATTTTTCCCCACGAGTACTTCCGTTCAATCCTAATAGATAACTCTTGATTATTTACTAATTTCAACTTATCGGTCTTAGATATTTCATTTATTAGATACATCAAATTATCTGGTTTCTTATTCCAGTATAGTGATCCATCCCTAGCTACTTCTTTATTAAAACTAACATCCAATAGTAAATTCACTTTTGTTGATGCCAAAGCCTCTAAAAGCGATGGATTCGTCCCTCCAACTTCGTGACCATGCAAATAGGCAAATGCATTTTCACGTATGTATTTCAGTAGCTCTTGATCGTAGACTGTTCCTACAAATTTTATACGCGGGTCCTTATCAAAACCTGTCTCTTTTTTCAACTTGTTGTAAAATTTATTTTCTTCAATATTTGTTACCAAAACAAAGTCTTTTTTTGTGTCAGATTTCATAAATTCTTTGATCATTGTCTCATAATTATTTTCAGGGACAAACCTTCCAACAACCAGATAATAGCCTTCATCCCCAATATTTTTTTCTTTAAACCAATCCTTCACTCGTACATCAGTTGCCGAAAGTGTTGATTTACTTTGTTCCGTTCCATAAGCAATATAAGTTGTTTTTGGCGTATATTTTTCATAATCGGTCTTGATATATTTTTCTATATTCAAGCTATCACAAATCATCAAGTCTGCATGCTTTACCATTAACTTTTCTGAAAATTTCCAGTATCTACGAACAGGATAACTCCATTTGGCTCTTAACCATTCATGACCATCGGGATTTACATAAAGTTTGCCCTTAATTTTTTTGATCTTTTTTTTATAATGATTGAGAAACGGACCTATTCGACATGCTAATATATAAAAAATCGGTTCTATATCACTATTTTTTTTAGCTAGCTCGATGGCATAATCTAATGCTTTTACATCATAATAAATGGCTCTAGCTGGACCAATATTTGGCACTGCTATATTAAAACAGTCTGCTTGATTATATTCAAAATGCTGTTCTCCATCTCCATATAGATCGTCTCCTACATTCATACAAGCGACATGATACTGAATACTTCTAGACTGCTTGTACTCTGTCAACTTCTCAACAAAAGTTTCAAAACCTCCATACTTAGCCGGAATCCCCTTAGAGCCAATAATATATACATGCTGAATCTTTTTATTCATTAATAAGCTCCTCTAGAAAAAAACATCACGATCACTGTTTGAAACATGATTTTCAGATCATTCCAAATAGATTGATTCTCAATATACTCCAAATCAAACTCGACCATTTCATCAAAATGAACATCGTTTCTACCTCTGACCTGCCATAATCCTGTACAACCAGGTTTCACATTCAAACGTTGTAGATCACGTTGTGTATACTGAGAGACTTCTCTTTCTAACGGAGGTCGTGGCCCAACGAGTGACATGTCACCTTTTAAAACATTCACTAATTGGGGCAACTCATCAATGCTTGTTTTGCGTATTTTTTTTCCTATTTTCGTTACTCTAGGATCGTTCTTGATTTTGAACATAGCCCCTTCGATTTCATTTTGCTCAACTAGATCATGAAATTTTTCTTCCGCATCTGTGCACATCGAACGAAATTTATACATTGTGAAGTGACTGCCTTTTTTTCCAACCCGTTCCTGAGAAAAAACAACTGGTCCATTAGGATCTTCTTTTCTGATCAAAAATGCGACGATAAGAAATACAGGGCTTAATAAAATCAAGCCGCAGAGACTACCAACAATATCGATCGTTCGTTTGAGTACGCGAAAACGAATAGATTGTGATTCAACTATCGATACAGAAATCTGCTTGTCAGGCTGTGATGTCTGCTTTTTTTGCTGTATACTTCCTCCAACACTTACTATTTTTTCCTCCAATTTCAACACTCCTTTTATGATAGGGCAGGAACAAACTATTTACTGATGCTATTAGCTTTTCAGTTTTTTCGAACCTCAACAGCTGCTGATCCCAGCATTCCCTAATATTTCAGTTGATTTAAGATACAACCAATATCAAAAATCACATATACCAACACCTAATAATATGTACAAAAATTATATAAAACTCTTACATTCATATTTTTCTATTTCGTTTAAAACAGTCGAAATCTTTTCTTTTGTAGTTCTTCAAATTCCAATGTCTGGACAGGATCACCATTTAAAATATCTTTCGCAATCTGCTGCATCACTTCAACATGCGCAGTTCCCATATCTTTGGCAATCGCATCGTACGCTTTCTTCATAAAAAATCCGCGTTTTTTTACATTATGAGCATCTGAAGCCATCATCGAAACCATATTATGAGCAACCATTTGTTTAGCTGTTCGCTCGATTTGTTTTCCAAAAACACCAACGTAGCTAGGCGCTGTTAATTGAGCAAGGGCACCCATCTCCAAAAATGGCAACAACCGATTAGGATCTTCAATAAATTTATTGTTTCGCTCTGGATGCACAATGATTGGAATATGATTTTCATCAAGTAGCTCAATAAAAAGAGGCTCTGCATATGCTGGAACATCGTTTGTTGGAAATTCGATCAAAATATAACGATTATTCAAGTCTGCAAATAAGATTTTATTTTCTTTGATCTGTTCTCTGATATTTCCAGCAATTCGAACCTCTTGACCTTCAAATAAGGTAAGAGGTATATTGCGCCTGTCCAGTTCTACTTGTAACGCTGAAACACAGGATATGACCTGACCTGCTGGATTGTCATATCTGCCATTATTATGATGCGGCGTGCACAAAATGTGAGTAATGCCTTGTTTCACAGCCATCCTAGCCATGTCAAGCGAGTCATCGATCGTTTTGGCCCCATCATCAATACCAGGTAATATATGGCAATGCAAATCAATCATTGGTATTTATCCTTTCTGCCTATCCTCATGAACCATAATAGTAGCCTTGATCTGTTATACTTTTAGAGCCGTTATAAACAACTCCTAAGATATTGGCATCTACAAGTTCTAATAAGCTTTTAGCTTTTAATAGAGAGTCTCTTTTTGAGACATTTTCACGGACGACCAAGATCGTTCCGTCTGATTTTGAGGATACGATTTGTGCGTCTGTCACTGCCACAACAGGAGGCATGTCAAAAATGACCAAATCATATTGTTGTTTTAAATCTTGGATAAGCTCTTCCATTCTCCTAGAATCCAGTAACTCAGATGGATTAGGCGGTTTAGGTCCGCTTGTCATAAGGAATAAATTATCAATGCCGGATGACTGAACGACCTGATGCAGCACAACTTCTCTGCTACCCAAAAGGGTACTCAAGCCTCGAACATTGTCTAACGAAAATGTTTTTGCCACCGTTGGTTTGCGCATATCTGCATCTACTAATAAAACACGCTTCCCAGAATTAGCAAACACGATCGCTAAATTGGCAGAGGTCGTTGATTTCCCTTCACTTGGACCTGAAGAAGTAACGACTAATGTTTTTAAGTCTCTATCGATCATTGCATATTGTATGTTCGTTCTGATCGTTCGATATTGTTCTGATATCGGTGATGATTTATCTGCTAAAGTTATAAGACTGACTGCTTTTGTTTTTTGTTTTTTTTGATTTCTTATTTTATTTGACATTCTATACTCCTTTAAACTCGTGGACGACTTCTACGCGCTGGGGTAGAAGTATCTGAGTTGAGATCTTCTTTTTGAATGACTCTTGCTCCCTCTTTGGCAAAACCGCTATTTGGCTTTGAAACCGTTGAAGGTGAAGGGCGAACAACCTTTGCATTTAACTCTTTAGCAGTCATATTTGGAACAACACCTAATATCGTAAATCCTAATTCTTCTTCCACAAAGCTGTCATCTTTGATTGTCTTATCAAATAATTCTAAAATGAAGGAAGCCATGATTCCAAATAAGAGCCCTAATGCTAGTCCTATCAATAGATTGATTTTATCATTAGGTGACACTGGATTTAAATTGGCCGTCGCTTCTGAAATGATCGTAATCTTATCGACATTCAGCATGTCTTTTGCTTGCTCTTGGAAAACCAAAGCTGTCTGATTGGCAATATTTTGAGCAACCAATGGATCTGTTACTTTAGAAACGATCGAGAACATTTGAGAATTTTGAGACTGATTGACTGATACACTTGCCTTAAGTGCATCAACAGACAAATCACTTTGATGGTCCACTTTCATCCTTTGCTGAACTTCCGTCATGACCGTATCACTTTTGATCAAATCTTTATACGTATTGATCATCTGAAGATTCCCATTGATATCATTCACATTCGTCGTTTCATTTTGCGGCAGACGAACGATCAATTGGGCTTGGGAACTGTATTTTGGTGTAATAACAAAATAGGTTAAAACTCCAGCAACCCCCAACCCTAAAAACATACTAACGATAATTAGACCTATACGTTTTCTTAAAACTCCGATGAGTTCTTGTAAACTTATTGTTTCTTCCATTTTTTCCTCCATTACTACACAATTAATTATAATTTTAAGCTTAAGCAAGTACAAGGGTATTCGACTAATAAAATGTTATCAACTTTTTCGATATTTTTTCAAATAATTGATAATTTATTTAAAAAGCAATCGATATATTGCATTATTATTTAATAAATATTAACTAAATTGGTTCTTCCAGCAAATTTTCCTCGCCAACAATTTGGGCATTCATAAGCTGATCGATTTGTTCTAACCGTTCTGACAATCCTTTTCTCAGCGTTGTATTTTTCACCTGTGTGACTAGATTGAAGTGGTGGATAAATGTTTCAAGCGTCGCTTCACTCGTTAAAGCTTGTCCATCGATCATTTTATCGATTCCTTGTTCGATTTCGTTATACAGCTTTACTTGAACATTCATCTCATTTAAAAATGCACTGATACTATTTGACCACAAGCTATTAAATTGAACGACATCATTATGTAATTTAAGCAAATTCTCTACAGTGGCATTTTCATTGATTATCACAGTGTCACTAGTGGAATCCCAATTTTCTGGTGCTTGAACCAACATTTCCTGTAATTGCTGCTGAATCGTATATTTAGTTTTAATATCTGCTACCTTAGAAAGCAATACTTGTTTATCTTTTGATAATTGTGAGATATCCAAAGGTAAATGTTCAGACTTGAGTCCAAAGTCAGAAGCTTCTGTCTTTAATTGATTGATTTTGCTTTCTAGTTGTTTGATTTGTACTTCTTCTATTGATTCAGTCAAAAACTCTTCCGTTTCATCTTTATAAAGCTTACTGAGCTGTTTATCTAAAAACGTGATTTTTTCTGTTTCATTTCTTATCGTTATTTCTGCGTAATCGATTTTTTGTTGCCGTCGCTGCTCAGCATTCATACTTACTCCTAAAAAACAAATCAACAACGAACTACCAATGACTGCTATGCAGCCAACCCTTTTTATCAGATTCATGTTTACCCAACCAAAATTATTCATTTTGACACTCCCTTAGTTCTCCAAAGCGACCCTCTTGTTTCGATCAGACAAGCTCTCCCAGCGCACTAGTCTATTTTGATCGATTCTAAAAATGCTATGTAAGCTGCCTGTTCATTCGTTTCATCGATCTGTAATCTATTGAACTGTCCATCCGTAAAATCAACTAGATCACCTGACAAAAGATGTGTCACACTTGCATTACCGATCAATTCCATCCAATATCCTTCAGCATCGTCTTCATGAACAACTGTTTTTACAATGCCTCCCACATTTTTAACTGTGACTGTTTCTCCAAATACTCGCTCATTCAACAATACATACATCAAACTGCTCGCACACATTGCTGTTCCACATGCGCTTGTAAAACCTACTCCACGTTCATAGGTCCGAACAAACAATTGATTTTCTCCCAAAATCTCAACAAAACTGACATTGATTCCATCTGGGAAAAGCGGATTCTCTCCATTGACATAAGCTGCAATCCGTTCAAACTCCGGACTAACCAACATTTGATGGTCTACAAATGCAATAAGATGAGGATTTGGAACTGCTACTACAGAAAATTTTATTTCATCAGATAGTTCTGGTATCACTTCATCAATAATTCTATTTTTATTCGTCACCATCGGTATTGCCTCTGCTTCAAAACGAACAGGTGAGATCTCCACTTGATAGGTAGCTACACCTTTGCCTAATTCTTCGGCTCTGCGGACTTTAAGGTCCGCAAACATCGTTTCTACTATAAATGACTGTTCATCATGCTTTTCAGATAAATATCTAGCAACTGTCCGCAAGCCGTTTCCGCACATACTCGCTTCACTGCCGTCTGAATTAATGACACGCATCTTTGCTAATGCTTCACCTTGTTTTGATGCTTCAACAAGCAATAATCCGTCCGCGCCTCCAAGCAATCCGTTTTTACGATCGCATAAGCGAATACGTAGGTCTTCAAGTTCTTTTTTCGTAAAAGGACGCTCTAACTGTAATTGATCAATCAAAAAAAAGTCATTTTCTGACCCGTGGACCTTCTGTATTTTTAGATTCATTCTCATCAAGCTCCTTCAACTATCTTTTTCCTACTATTAGTATGCCACAAATAAAAAGAGGAAAACAGTACATTTTACTGTTTTCCTCTGAAAAGATAGAATTTCTATTATTCTCTACTTATTTTGCTGCAGCAAAATGTTTGTTTACTTCATCCCAGTTCACAATGTTCCAAAATGCGTCAATGTATTCCGGACGAACATTTTTATAGTTTAAGTAATACGCATGTTCCCAAACGTCTAAACCTAAAACTGGTGTTTTGCCTTCCATTAAAGGAGAATCTTGGTTAGCAGTTGATGTTACTTCTAATTTGCCATTATTTAAAACTAACCATGCCCAACCAGAACCGAAACGTCCTGTTGCAGCAGCTTTAAATTCTTCTTTTAGTTTGTCAAAGCTACCGAAAGCTGCATCGATCGCATCTTTGATATCTCCAGTTGGTGCGCCGCCTGCATTAGGTGCCATGATGTTCCAGAAAAACGCATGGTTCGCATGTCCGCCACCATTGTTACGTACAGCAGTACGGATATCTTCTGGGATCGCATCCATGTCAGAAATCAATTCTTCTACAGATTTTGAACCAAGTTCAGGGTGTTTCTCAATTGCAGCATTTAAGTTCGTCACATAAGTGTTATGGTGTTTGTCATGGTGTAAATGCATTGTTTCTTCGTCGATGTAAGGTGCCAACGCATCATAAGCATAAGGTAATTCTGGTAAAGTGTAAGTCATAAAAAATCCCTCCATTTAAGTAAGTATAAATTTTCATACATTTATAGCATAACAGATTTTATGCTAACCTTCAAAGTAATTGCTTACAAAAATTTGCACGACACTTGTTTTTACAGGTTAACTCCTTTAAAATGACGACTGTACGTAAAATCAAGTCAGGAGAAAATCTATGAATACATTCACATTATTTAAACACGCTTTTTTTCAATTTTCCGAACTTCATAAAGCAAAGAACATGCCCTTTTGGAAAGTCATTTTGTACATCCTTTTTTTAAGTGTGATTCTTGCTTTTCCATTAACAAAACAAATATTTTCTATGGTTCAGGATATCAAAAATGATGGTCAAAAAATCGCTGAAAAATTACCTGATTTTACAATTGCCGATGGTCGATTAAAAACAGATCCTTCTACCAAAGGTTTTATCTATCAAACAAATTCGATCATCTTCACCTTCGATCCGGAAGGAAAACGTTCGCTCAGTGATATTACCTCTGATTCTGTGGGAAATGCAGTCAGTGTCGGTTTTTTAGATGACGAGTTTGTTGTTTCCTTACCAAGTTCTGGGACGGCAGATGCCCTATTTGGCACAAGTCAGTTTGAAGTGCCTTATTCACAAGGTACTCTAGATGGCTTGAACAGCCAAGATTTGCAACAAGCACTAGATGAATCGAATGTACCATTTTGGCTCAAACTCATTGTTTTTGTAGTTACATTGTATCCAGCATTTATTAATTTGATTATCAATCTATTGCTGATCACGATCGGTGCCAATCTTTATAGTAAAGTTCGTTTATACAAACTACGCTTTCTTGATTGCTTAAAGATAGTTGTCTACTGCTCAACCTTACCAGTGATCGTCAGCAGCTTACTCCAACTATTGGTCAGACCTTTTGATGATAGCTTTTTGATCATTCTCGTTTCGCTGATGCTCTTTTTCTTTGCTACCCGAAAAGAAGCGCGGCAAGAACCACCGACGATCTAATCTTTTTGATGATTTTAAGAAGAAATCTTAAACTTTTCTTACATTCTCAGATTTATCATTATGTGTTAAGATAGACGTTGAATTATACTTATTGAGGAATTAACAATAAAAAAACTGTACGACAAAATAAGGAGAGAATCTATTATGGGAGAATTGACCCATCGTAAAAATACACGTCCGGTTAAAATCGGCGACTTAACGATCGGCGGAAGTGATGAATTATTTATCCAAAGTATGTGTACAACAAAAACACATGACATTGAAGCAACAGTTGCGCAAATCAAACAATTGGAAGAAGCAGGTTGCCAGATCGTGCGTGTGGCTGTTCCTGATGAAGCAGCAGCGAATGCTTTAGGTGCCATCAAGAGTCAAATCTCGATTCCGTTAGTCGCAGATATTCATTTTGATTATCGTTTAGCACTGAAAGCAATCGAGCAAGGCGTAGATAAAATTCGGATCAATCCAGGAAACATCGGTAGAAAAGACCGCGTAGAAAAAGTAGTTACTGCTTGCAAAGCCAAAGGAATCCCTATTAGAATCGGTGTGAATGCTGGTTCTTTAGAAAAGAAATTCTTACAGCAGTACGGCTATCCAACTGCCGAAGCAATGGTTGCTAGTGCTGTAGAACATATCAAAATTCTTGAAGATCTAGACTTTTATGACATTATCGTTTCATTAAAAGCTAGTGACGTGAATTTGGCGATCGAAGCATATACTTTGGCTGCTCAAACATTTGATTATCCTTTACATTTGGGAATCACTGAAGCTGGAACGAAATTTTCCGGCGGAATGAAATCCGCTGCTGGACTTGGGGCTTTGCTTTCCCGCGGCATTGGAAATACTTGCCGAGTTTCACTATCTGCAGATCCTGTCGAAGAAATCAAAGTAGCTAAAGAAGTTCTAAAAGCATTTGGTTTAGCAAGTAATGCTGCGACATTGATTTCTTGTCCTACTTGTGGACGTATTGAAATCGACTTGATTCCGATTGCTAATGAAATCGAAGAATATATCGAAAAGATCAAAGCACCGATCAAAGTAGCTGTTTTAGGTTGTGCCGTGAATGGTCCTGGTGAAGCTAGAGAAGCAGATATCGGTATCGCTGGTGGAAACGGTAAAGGAATGTTGTTTAAAAAAGGGAAAATCATCCGTACAGTTCCAGAAGAGATCATGGTTGAAGAGTTGAAAAAAGAAGTAGATCTTCTAGCAGCCGCTTATGCCCGCGGTGAAGAAATCTAATTTGACCCATGCTATATTTGAAAGGATTGAACGACTCATAGTTCAATCCTTTTTAGTTTGACTTCGTTTTTTGTTACAATGATGATGCAGGGAGGAATCAAAATGGGACAACCAATTATTTATCTTTTTGAAAAAATGAAGGAAGAACAAGTGGAGGATATTCGAAAGACAGCTGTTGATCATATCGTTGTTGATGCTCACAGAGAAACACCCCAAATAATCAAGGATGATATTGAAATCATGTTAGGCTGGGATAAAGAGTTAGGCCAATATCTTCTGGACTCTGAAACTAGTCGTTTAAAATGGGTACAATCGATTTCAGCAGGTGTTGATTCCTATGATTTAGACCGCTTTGCGGAAAAAGGTATTCTTTTGTCAAACGCAAGCGGTATTCACAGTGTTTCGATTTCAGAACACGTTTTAGGTGTTTTATTCGCGGCTTTCCGTGGGATTCGTACAAGCATCATCAATCAAACAAATGGGATATGGAGCCGAGAAAATATTTCCTATAAGCAATTATCTATGCAAAAGATGTTGATCGTCGGCACTGGAAATATCGGTCAACAGCTGGCCTTATTTGCTCAAGGCCTAAATATCCAGCCATACGGTATCAACACATCAGGACATGTCACTCCTGGTTTTATTGAATGCTACTCACAAAAAAACATGCAGCGGATCATCAAAGAAATGGATATCGTTGTAAATGTTTTACCGTTAACCGATGAAACCTACCAAATGTACAATGAATCAATGTTTCTTGCGATGAAACCAGGAACAGTGTTTGTCAATGTGGGCCGTGGACCATCTGTCAACACAACTGACCTGATCGAAGCACTAAAAAACGGTCAGCTGAGTTTTGCTGCTTTAGATGTTTTTGAAGAAGAACCTTTGCCGTCAGACAGCCCTTTATGGACTATGGAAAACGTGCTAGTAACACCTCATATTTCTGGACTCACCCCTCAATTTAAAACAAAGCTGTTAGCTATCTTCAAACAAAATCTGATCCAATTCTTATCAGATGGCACACTAGCTAAAAATGAAATTGCTCTGAGCCAAGGCTACTGAGCACGTCAAAAAGACCAGCCTTAGATTCTCAATGAGATCAAAGCTGGTCTTTTCTGATTACTTTCTAATTCTGCTATTCTTTATTATCTTGTTCTGTTTCCTTCACAAGATAAATCGGACGTTTTTTCGTTTCCAAAAAAATCTTTCCAATATATTTACCAATGATCCCAAGACAAAGAAGTTGCAGTCCGCCTACAAACAAAATGATACAAACCATAGACGGCCATCCGCTAGTTGGGTCACCAATAATGATCGTTCTAAAGAAAATCACCAGCATCGCAATGACTGATCCAGCACAAGAAAGAGCGCCTACATAAGAAGCTAGGTTCAAAGGCATTTCCGAAAAGTTAACGATACCGTCGATAGAATAACTCAATAAACTCCAAAATGACCAAGAAGTAGATCCAGCTACACGTTCACGATTTTCATAAGATAAGTATTCTGTATTAAATCCGACCCAGCTAAAAATCCCTTTTGAAAAGCGATTGTATTCTGTCAATTCTAGAATCCCATCTACCATTTGACGCGTCATCAAACGAAAATCTCTGGCACCATCGACCATCTCTGTTTCACCGATTTTATTGACTAAGCGGTAGAACATTCGAGCAAAAAAACTACGAATTGGCGGTTCACCTTCACGATCACCACGTCTAGTACCAATACAGTCCAATTCTTTATTTGCTTCCAACATTTGAATCATTTGCGGTAATAGTTCAGGCGGATCCTGTAAATCAACATCCATCACAGTAACTAGACTGCCGCGAGCTTCCTTGAGCCCTGCATACAACCCTGCTTCTTTCCCAAAGTTGCGAGAAAAAGAAAGATAGCGGACTTTATCAGGATGAGCTCTATACAATTTTCTTAATGATTCCAACGTCCCATCTTTTGACCCATCGTTAATAAAAATATATTCAATGTCATATTTGATCTGCACGCTGATTTTTTCCACTTCTTCAAAGAATAATGGAATGGATTCCTCTTCATTATAACAAGGAACAACAATCGACAACATAAGCTTTCCTCCAAAAAACATTCTTTTTTGATTATAACATACATCTAACGGTGAGTTACAAAAAAATGGACAGAGATCTTTGTTTCCTTCTGCCTCCAATTTTTTCTAAAGAAAAAATCACCGATCACCAAAAGAAATATTATTGAAATAAATAACCAATATTTTTTAATTAAAACAAAAAAATATAGCTATCAAGGTTAGAAGAATACCCGATTCACCAAAAAAATTAAAGGATTAATCTAATTTTAAACAATCATTACATTTTCGTTTCTATTTAATTATATAATTGAAATTTGGTCAAAAAGTGGTTATTATAATACCATAGATTAATTTTTATACTTTAAATTTATATGTTATGAATTTTTATATGATCTTTTTTTCAGAATATTTTAAATAGTAGGGAGACTAAATATGTTAGAAGAAATTTTATTAGATGATTCTGCTCAGCGCAAGCTCATCGTTTTCAATCAGCTCATAGCAACTGCAGACGGTACATATAGTGTTCATTATTTTGAACAAATCACTGATTTTTCTTATGCACGTTTAAATTCGATTTTTGCTGATGTCCACGACGATCTTTTAGAAAAGCAAAATATCGAATTGTTGAACAAACAAGGCAAAGTCCAGATCGATAATGCTGCTTTACGGGATATTCCCTATCATCAGTTTTTATTCAGGAAGAGCTTGTCTTACCAATTTTTACTTGCAACCATCTTAGAACGTAACTACACTATTGATAATTTCTGTAAAGATCATTATATCAGCCGAGCGTCCATCATCAGAAAACTTCAACCACTTATCCGCTACCTAAAAAGCTTTAACGTCCAACTAAACTGCTCCCAACTTCAATTAAGCGGAGAAGAGAATTTGATCCGTATCGTCTATCTAAACCTCTTCTGGATCGCGTCTTATGGAGAAGATCTTTTTATAGCTTTGGAAGAGCCTAAACGCGGAATGGACTTATTTGACTCAGAAGACCATCAATGGATGACCTATACCGAACCTAGAGAATGGTACTTATTAAAAACCATCTCAAAATTACGGATCAAGAAAAAACATTACATAATAGAACCGCCATTTAAAGAATTGATTTTTCCCGAGGTAAATGCTTCATTTGTCAGAGAGTTACAGCAAATGAACGTACCTTCACATTACATAGAAAGAGAAAAAACCTTTTTATCTTTCATGATGTTCTACTGGAGTATTTATTTTTATGCAGATGACCCTAGAATCCATTATGTGAAAGAATACATGAACAGCGATCATCAGCCCTTTGGAAACCTGATCGAACGATTTGAAGAATTTTATCTTCCACTATGTTCAGAAAAAAAGTTATCACCCAATGAACAAGAAATACTAAATATCAATTTTTTCAATACTTGCCTCAATCATTCTGTAGTAAAAGGATCTTTGCCATTAGCTATCAATTTTATGGAAGATTTCATCAAAGATCAACAACCTTTATTTGTTCATCTTTCAAAAAAAGTCAGAACATTTTTAACGTCTCTTACATCTGAGCCGGAATTTGCCTGGATCAAAAATAATCTGAATGATTTAGTCTATATCTGTTCTTTTTTCCTACTTCCTTTTTATCAAAGAAGTAACACTAAATATCGTTTAAAAGTTGGAATCATTCTATCGCCGAATGCTATTTTTCTGCAGTCACTTTTTGACTTCCTTGAAAAACTATCATTTATCTCCGTTTCATTTGTTACTTCAACTTCTGACGACAACTATGACTTTTACATCGCAACATCGAAACTTTTACTGCCGGATAAGGCGAAGCAAGAAGAAAATTACCAAATCATTCCTTTGTCTCCATTACTGGATTATCAAGTAAATCTGATTGATAATCTACACCAAAAATATACTGAAAAATCTACCGCTTTGATTGCTTAAGTAAACTAAAAAGGAAAGAGTTGCGTGGACCATAACTCTTTCCTTTTTATGTTGATTTTACTGCTGTAAATCTTCTTTATTTTCAGCAAATACATATTTAGGCTCGTCTTTTTCATGATCATAATCAACTAACAGATCGTATCCTTTAAAAAACCAGTCATCCGTTTCTTCAATGAAATAAGTGATATCATCAATAACCTCTTTCACCATCGGTTGATCTGGTGCCTCGACAGACATCGCAATGGAAAATCCATCATGGACATCTGTTTTTCCATAAATTTTACCGAAAAAGCGAATACCACTATCAGAAGTAACACCTACTTCATTTTTAAACCATTCTTGTGCTTCTGGTGTAATCGTTAATTTCATCTCTATCTCTCCCCTTTGCTCTCACTTGTTATTCTAGCATAAAGTTTAAGGTTCATAGAATAAAGTGCTTACGTTTTATTGATTCATCTTTTCATCCAATAAATCAACGTCATCTGTTTCGCCTACTACTAATAAATTATCATTTTCCCGAACAATTTCTTCCGCTGCTGGTGAAGCGATCACTTCTGATTTAGAACGTCTGATTGCAACAACGGTCAAACCAAAACGCTGACGGAAGTTTAATTCACCTAACGTTTTCCCATAAAATTTCGGATTCGACACACGTACTTCTGCCAAGGAAACATCATTCGATAATTCGATATAGTCCAAAATATTTCTGGACACTAGTTTATGAGCAACTCTGATTCCCATATCACGTTCTGGATGAACGACTAAATCGGCACCGATTTTATCCAATACTCTTGCGTGATATTCATTGACTGCTTTCGCCAATACATTGGGGACACCCATTTCTTTAACCATTAAGGTGACTAAAATACTAGCTTGAATATCTTCACCAATTGCCACAACTACATGATCAAAGTTACGAATACCTAAAGACCGCAGTGTCGTTTCGTCTTGGGCATTTGCTACAACTGCATGTGTTGCAATATTCATATATTCATTTACACGATCTTCATTACTATCAATAGCTAAAACTTCTTGGCCAGATTCGATCAGCGTCTGACATATACTCCCGCCAAATCTCCCAAGTCCGATAATTGCAAAATTCTGTTTCATGCTTACTTCTCCTAGTTTCAAATTTAATCTAAGTATATCAAACCAATAGGTAATTGAACAGGAACACCAATCAATCTAACCCTTCTCTATACCTACAAAAAAAGCGAATAAAGCAACCACTATGAGGCGATTTTATCCACTTTCGATCTTATTCTATTTTGCCAATCCGTGCTGAAACGCGTAAATCGCTGCTTGTGTACGATCTTCGACATCTAATTTTGCTAATATATTCGACACATGCGTTTTTACTGTTTTAAGGGTAATAAATAATTCATCGGCAATTTCTTGATTACTGCGTCCTTTAGCAATCAACATCAAAATTTCATGCTCACGATTCGTCAAGTCTTCATGTAAAACAGGTTCTTGCTTTTTCGTTAAACGCTCCATCATCTTCGTCGTCACTTCCGGCTCTAAAACACGTTCACCTCTAAAAATTTTACGAATCGCATCAGCAATTTCATGCGCTGTCGATGTTTTTAATAGATAGCCAGCAGCCCCAGCTTCAATTGCAGGATAAACCTTTTCATCATCAATAAAACTGGTTACAATAATGATCCGAGCTTCAGGCCAGTCTTTTAGAATCGCTTTCGTGGATTCAATACCATCCATCTCATCCATAACTAAGTCCATCAGTATCACATCTGGTCTTAACTCTAATGCCTTCTCATAGCCGATCCGTCCGTTTTCAGCTTCACCGACGACCTCGATATCATCTTGAATCGATAAATAAGAGGATACACCTAAACGTACCATTTCATGGTCATCCACTAACATTACTTTGATCACTTATACATACCTCCTTAATTTAAAAGCGGAACAAGCTGATTAGCCTTGACAGAAAAATAGGAAAAATGAAATGTGGTGCTTTTTGCCACAATTCATTTTTATCTTTTTTCCGAAAGGCTGGCTTGCGCAGCTGGATAACGATAATAGCGGAACAAGCCGCTTAGCCTTGTCAGAAAAATAGGAAAAATGAAATGTGGTGCTTTTTTGCCACAATTCATTTTTATCTTTTTTCCGAAAGGCTGGCTTGTGCAGCTGGATAACGATAATAGCAGAACAAGCTCTATTAGTCTCAACTAGAAGAGACGCTTTAGGACTCTCGCAACAATCATTCTTCTTCTAAGAGTGACCAACCTCAATACCTAAATCACAGGCACTTTGATCTCCACACTCGTTCCCTGCCCTTTAAAGCTTATGATTTTAACAGTACCACCCATTCCAGCAACTCGTTCACGAATATTTTTCAAGCCGTAACTTCCAGCTTTATTTCCATTTTCACTCATATCAAATCCAACACCATCGTCAACTAATCTAAGTAAAACATTCTTATCTACCTGATGCAGATAAACTTCTAACTCTTTTGCCTTAGCGTGTCGCAATGTATTAGACAACAGTTCTTGGACGATTCTGAACAAATGATCTTCAATGCTACTGTTGAGATGCACATCTTCTACATCCCAAGTCAGTTCAATTTTTATTTTTGTTTGTAATTCTATTAATAATTGCTCGATCCCTTTACGTAGGCTCTTTCCTTCTAAACTTACTGGACGTAAGTGCAGTAATAATGCCCGCATTTCAGATTGTGAAGCATTGATGACGTCTGTTACTGTCACTAACTGCTTTCGAAACATTTCTGGTGTTTCACTGCGTTGGGCCTGCTCGTTTAAAGCCGATAACATCATCATTGCAGCAAACAGCTGTTGACTCACAGAATCATGTAATTCCCGCGCCAAACGATGACGTTCTTCTTCCAGAATTTCTTCTTTTGTTTCTCCATCCACCATTTGTGGTCGACTATTCAATAATTGCAATTCTTTTGACATTTCAACTAATTTTTTTCTGATACTTAAAATGTCCTGATCCACCTCACCGATATATTGATCATTATCGGCATGAGGAACCTTTTTTTCAATCACTGGATTTTCATAGCTGCCTCTGGCAAGTAACCGTAGTTTTTCTTCAATTCTACCATACTGAGCTTTCTGAACAATAGATACGAGTAAAAAAGTCGACAAACCGACCAGCAGTGAAATCAAAAGCATGTGAAAGATCAATGGAATGTAAAAGACTTTTCGCTGAATCAACTCCAGCATCCAGTTTTTTTGTTTGATCGAATAAAAGTATGAAAACAGCGTAAGCAGCACAACAATAAATGTGCTGCAGGCTGCATAAAGAGATAGCATTTGTCGAGACATCCTACCACTCATACACGAATCACCTCGACATCTCCGACCAGCGTATTTGTTATGATTTTCAGACGACGATTATTAGAGTCAAAATCATTACTGTAGACTTTCAACGATTCATTTTTCAAATGATATTTTTCTTCTTCAAAATTAACACTGCCATAAAAAGTAGAATGCTCCAAGGTCACCGCCACTCCTAGAGGAACTAAAATCCTCGTACGGCCAAAGCCTTTGCGAATAATGATAATACTGTCATCTTTCGGAAGTAAAGTATTCCCTAAGTCAACGATCGTATCACCAGAAATAATATCAATATTGATATCGTCCCATTCATAGACATTGCTGCCGATACGTTCATTGGCAAACCAAGGACGCTTAAAACGACGGCCGCCTTTAGGTTCGACATTGGCCGTTTCAACCATAATCATTTGTTTCTTACGCCATGGTGCCCGTTGTGTGATGTCCACTCCTGCGATTTCGACACCTTTTAGCCCGATGAATAAAACACCAATAACTAACATTAGCCAAAATGCCGGACTATTCATTACACCGATCAAAATCAAAATGATTCCTAAGACAAGTTGAAAATTATTAAAATTAGTACGATGAACTTTCTTCATCGCATAGACAACACTTAAAATACCTAAGACCATCAAAACTGCCAGGCCAGGGTTATGTATAATTTGCCACAAAGCAAAAATGAAAAGTAATGATTCAACGACGATAAAAAAGCGCCATGGATTATTCATGAAGATCCCCCCTTCTATGGAACTAGTATAGCTTAATTCCCGTATTAATGTTAGTTGCTAAAGCCCCATTTGGCTATAGGACTTTAGCCCTAATTTTTGAAGAAAACGAGAGGTTGAGCCAAAAAGTCGATCAGGTTCGAACAATTGGTGTAAAAATCGAACAATACACTTTTCGTATTGCTCGATTTTCAGGAAATTGTTGAAGATCTTGACTCTTCTCCACCGTTTATTAAGTTTTAGAGTGCGAAACAAACCGAAAAATCAGTTTTGTTTCGCACTCTCTCAAAGGGTCAAATTTAGCTGACTTTGATAATTTTTACCTGCATATCTCCGCCAGGAGTAGCGATCGCTACTTGATCTTCTAATCGTTTACCGATCAATGCTTGAGCAATCGGTGAATCATTGGAAATTTTCCCAGAAAACGGATCTGCTTCTGCACTTCCAACGATCGTATATTCTTCTTCTTCACCATCCGGCAACTCAATAAACGTCACCGTTTTTCCGATAGAAACTTCGTCAGAATCAACGCCATCATTATCGATGATTTGAGCAAAACGGATCATGTTTTCTAAAGTTGTGATGCGTCCTTCTACAAAGGCTTGTTCATCTTTAGCTGATTCATATTCTGAGTTTTCAGATAGATCTCCAAAGCTTCTTGCGATCTTTATACGTTCAACGATTTCTTTTCGTTTAACTGTCTTTAATTCTTCTAATTCTTGTTCTAATTTTTCTTTTCCTTCAAGTGTCATAGGAAATACTTTTTCTGCCATGTTGAATTCTCCTTCTTAATCTACTACTATGGTTTATTTGAGTCTTTTTTGAAATTCCGTATTCAATCCACAAAAGAGTACCACGCTTTAAGCAAATTGTAAATAATATTCGCTTATTTTTTTATGGTAATTCGATCCAATCTTCCAGTTCTCTTTTACAGCTTGATGGGAAAGCGAAACGAGCCCCGCCTATGTTCTAGGTTGGCTCGTAATTAAGATACGCACGTTTAACTATTATTCACTTTTTTCAGTGTCAGTATTGTTTACATATTTTTCTACATATTCCTGATGCTCTTCATATGTCTCAGCAAAATATACATTTCCTGTTGAAATATCTGCCACAAAATACAAGTAATTATTCGGTGTTGGATTCAATACAGCATTGATTGCCTGCTCACTTGGACTGTCTAGAGGTCCCGGTCCATAACCAGTATTTTTGTATAAGTTATATGGTGAATCAACTTCTAAGTCTTGATATGTCACTAATTCTTTATGTTCTCCTAGAGCATATAAAATAGAGATATCGGACTGCAGCGGCATATTTGCTGAAATTCTATTGAAGAAAACCTGCGCAATTTTTTTGCGGTCGTCTTCTTTGACACCCTCTTTTTCAACCAAAGATGCTAATGTCAAGACTTGCTGGATCGTCATTCCTTTTGCATGCACCATCGGAAGATACCCTTCCATCACACTGTTGGTTTTTGCAATCATTTGCTCTACAAAATCTTCGATCTTCGAATCTTTATAGTAATCATACGTTGCTGGGAACAAATAGCCTTCCAAACGGTAGCGAACATCTGCTGCTTCTCCAGCACTTCCTAGTAATTCTGGATACTTCTGGTTCATCGCATCGAAAAATTCTTGCTTCTTCATCAATTCGATAAACTGATCCTTTTTGAAGTCTGTATTTTTCTCGATGGCATCTCCGATCTTGTCGATATCAAAACCTTCCGGGATCGTCACCTTGCCGTCTGCCAGTTGTGTTGGTTCTGCGGTGCCGCCTTCTCTTAAAAGTGCTCCGATTTCATCAAGTGTCATATCCGGCGACATTTGATAGTAACCAGCTTGAAAGTCAGTCAGATTTTTGAATTTTGCATAATAATTGAATACCATGCCACTTTTGATGACTTTGCTTTCTTCGAGTATATTCGCGATCTTCTTATTAGAAGAGTCTTCAGGGATGTGAACCTGCACAAGTTTGGAATCCTTTTTGTTCAATGGCTCCAAGCCTGTTGTGACATATTTATAAAACGTAAAACCGAAAATCGCAATCACTAAAAGCAAGACTGAGGCTACGATCAACACGATCCGCCCTACGATTCGATCTTCTTTTTTCCTTGTACGTTTTTTTGATTTTTCATCCTGAGATTGTGCTGAATCTGTCGATTTCGATTGATCGATTCGCTTTTGTTGTTCCGAACTTCTTGAGCCGACAGGTTCGATCTCTGGTACGCCAGTTGGCTCCTCTGTATGATTATGTTGCTCTGTATGTTCAGTCTTATGATATTCTGCTTCATTATGCTGTGGTTGATTAGCGTTAGGATCAAAGGAAGCTGAATCATCATTACCGATCTCTTCGCCGCGTAAAGAACGTAGCACTTGATCTTTGAATGAAGAGTTGGAATGATCTTGATTATTTTGGTTATCTTCTGCCAAAACAAATCCTCCTTACTTTCTATGTATCGTCTTTAACTTTTACCATTATACATGAAAGCTTTTTAAATTTAAACTTTTTTAGAGAAAAGTCACCAACTTGTAAGATTTGCTTGTACTTTTTTCATTCAAAAAATGAGACTAAGGTACAACTCTGTGAGTCGTCCTTAATCTCTTTAAATGCCTGTAAACATTCGGTTCAAAGCTTTCTGATCAGATAACTACTCAGCGCTAAGCGCCGCCATCGTAATGTAGTTATATGGTTGATTAAAATGCGGTAAGAAAAAGATATCTAAGAGTTTTAATTTGTCGATAGTCACTTTTTCTTCGATCGCCAAGGAGAACATATGAATCCCCATCGAGATGTCTTCGTAAGAGGCCATTTGAGCGCCAACGATCCTACGAGACTCTTCTTCATAAACGATTCTGATTTTCACAGAGTTGTTTTCTTTCATGAAGCCTGGTTTTTGTAAATCTTCAAATTCTGTATGTTTGACTTTCAATCCTAGTTTTTCTGATTCCTGTACAGTCAAACCAGTCGAAACCATATGATAGCCAAAAATAGAAATACCATTTGAACCCTGAACACCGATCGATTCCAGCGCTGTTCCGCCGACATTATGCGCAGCAACGATACCTGAACGGACAGCATTTGTTGCAAGCGCGATATAGGTCGTTTGTTGAACTGCATTAGAGAAGATCGTTGAACAATCACCTACGGCATAAACATCAGGATCACTTGTTTGTTGGTGAAGGTCTACTAGATATGCACCATTAGTAAACAATTCTAAGTGGTCTTTGCCTAATCCATTATTTGGTCTAAAACCAATTGCATTGATCACTAAATCAACAGCATATTCTCCTTTATCTGTGACAAGTGTTTCGACGTGATCACTGCCTTTGTATTCTTTCGCTAACTCATTATAATGAAGGTCGATCCCATTATCTGCCAACACTTTATCCATGTCTTCTGTGAACCATTTATCATAGTAATTTGGCAAACATCTTTCAGCCGCATCAAATAATAAGACATTTTTCCCACGGCGTTTCGCTGCTTCGGCGATCTCAACTCCGATATAGCCTGCACCGATCACTGCCACTGTTTTGACTTCTGCTTTAGCCATTGCCGCATCAACGGTTTGTCCATCTTGGAAAAGTTTGAGAAATTCTACATTTTTTAGATTTCTTCCAGGAATATCCGGATTGATCGGTGCTGAACCTGTTGCTAAAATCAATTTATCATAGGATTCTGTTAGTTCTGTTCCATCGTGTTTTTTACAACAAACGATTTTTTTGTCAAAATCGATCCGCTCAACTGTTGTCTCCATATAGATTTTAGCGCCTTTTGCTTCAAAAGCTTCTTTATTCGTATAAAAAAGATTTTCGTATGATTCAATTTGACGTCCGACCCAAAGTGCTGTCCCACACCCTAGGTAACTAAGATTCGTATTTCGATCGATCATAACAACTTCTTGGTCTGGGTAATTATCCAACAACGTGTTTGCTGCAGCGATACCTGCGTGATTTGCACCGACGATAACTGTTTTTATTTTGCTCATAAGACTCTCCTTTAAATGTGATTTATTGAACTTAATTATAACCGAAGAAAAGGCTTTCTTTTTTTCAATTTATCAGCGTTTGGCTAAAATATTTGAGAATATTTAATTTTTTTCATCAAAAACTCAGAATTTAAGACTGATTTATAAATAAATATCGTTATAATAGAAGTAGATGGAATACAAAAAATGACTACTCGCGTAGAAACTATGTCGATTTCCTTACCGCTAAATATTTACATTATTTATAAAAAAGGAAACGAGGCATCACTTTCAAGCAACCATACGATGATGTTTCATGATAAGATTGAATCATCAATCATACTATAAAATTTGATCAAAAAAGAAAGCTGGAGGTATTTTATGAAAAAAGATCAACAGTATTGGATCGAACAACTACAATTAGAACCTCATTCAGAAGGAGGCTATTTCAAACAAGTATTAAGTAGTGATCAATCGCTTCAAACATCTGAAAAAGTAGTTAGACCCTATTATACAAGTATTTATTTTCTTTTAACGAGTGAAAATCCGTCGCATTTTCATCGGTTGAAATCTGATGAAGTCTGGTACTATCACGCGGGTTCGCCCCTTAGTATCCATTTGCTTTACCCCGATGGTCACTATGAAATCATTCGATTAGGAAATGATTTGGAAGCTGGAGAGGTATTACAAGCTGTTGTTCCTAAAAATGTGATTTTTGGTTCGACTGTTGACACTGATCAAGCATTTGCTTTAGTTAGTTGTATGGTTTCACCTGGATTTGATTATCAGGACTTTGAATTGTTTACGAAAAGACAGCTTTTATCTTTATATCCGGAACATGAAAAGGTTATTGACCGTCTAGCTTATGATCATTTACCTGATTAAAAAAAAGTGCTTGGGACATAACTTTCCTAGTTATGCCTCAAGCTCTTCATAATCGAATAAACGGCCGGGACAGAAGTGATCACTTCTGTCCCGGCCTCTTCTTTTTCTATTTTTCTAAAATAATGTTTGCTATTTCTTTCGGAGTTGCTGCAAGGTAATCTGCTCCTGCAGTTGTTAGCTCGTCCTGATCTCCAAAACCGTATAACACACCTACACTAGCCAATTGATTTTCCTTCGCTCCAATGATATCATGACTTCGATCACCGATCATCAGTGCTTTTTCTAATGAAGTAACCTTTGCAGATGACAAGGCGTAACGTATCACGTCCCCTTTTTTGGAACGATCGCCATCTAAGCTTGCGCCATAGATACCATCAAAATAGGTATCCAAATCGAAATGAGCTAAAATTTGTTTTGCATACACTTCTGGTTTAGATGTAGCAATATACAACTGACAACCGGCTGTCTTCAAGTCATCCAGTAATACTGTTATACCCTCATATACATGGTTTTCATACATTCCCTTGTCTTGATAATTTTCACGATAGTAGTTCACCGCTTGATCAATAGCTGATCCATCCAATTGATACAGCTTACGAAATGAATCATTCAGTGGTGGTCCAATAAATGAATAGAGCTGCTCCTTATTTGGAACAGGTAAGTTCATTTTTTCTAATGCATAGCTCACAGAATTAATGATCCCTTCACCTGAATCTGTGATCGTTCCATCTAAATCAAATAAAATCGTCGTGTACTTCATAGCAAAACTCACTTTCTTTAGCGCTCAGTCACATCGCCTGTATTAATGACAGGCTGAGTGCCTTTATCAGTAATGATTGAGACTAATAAATTATTGATCAATTGAATCTTACGATCGTCGGTAAAATTGATTTCCTGTCCATCTTCAATTTGCTCTAAAGCCATCTGAGTCATGGACACTGCACCTTCAACGATTGTTTGGCGTGCTGATAAAATAGCTTTCGCTTGTTGTCTTTGCAGCATCGCACTAGCAATTTCAGTCGCATACGCCAGATGATTCAAGCGAGTTTCAATCACCTCAACTCCAGCAACTGCTAAACGCTCTTGCAATTCTTTCGCTAGTTCTTCTGAAACCTCATTAGTATTTCCTCTCAAGGTCAAATCATCGTCATTAAATGTATCATATGGATATTGTGTCGCAATGTGACGAATCGCAGTTTCACTTTGAATTTCCACAAAATCCTGATAACGATCTACATCAAACAATGCTCTTGCTGTATCGACGACTTTGAAAACAATGACTGCAGAAATTTCAACTGGATTACCATCTGAATCGTTTACTTTCAGCAGAGAACTATTAAAATTTCTGACCTTCAATGAAACATTGATTTTTTGAGTTAAAGGAGTCGTCACAAATAGACCGTTTTCCTTGATCGTTCCTAAATACTGTCCAAAAAATAAAATGGCTTTGGCTTGATTCGGGCTAACGATCGTCAACGAGCTTAAGAATAATCCGGAAATCACCCACAAAACAATACTGACTGTGATCATTCCAATACTTTCATCTGTTACCCCAAAATAAAAACAATAACCGCCGATCACAATCAAGATAATCAAAACAACTAAAGCAATGTATCCATTGACATGAAACGTTTTTTTCTCTTCCATTTTTGTCCCTACTTTCCTTCATAGAATGATTATTCTCATCTTACTCTTCTTTCAAGGTTCTATCAATAGTTAGAGAAAGTCAAAGTAGTTGATAAATCAACTATTTTAATGTAAACTTACTTTTAGTAAGTTTACTATTTAAAACATTTGGAGGTTTCTATCATGAATACAACTATCAAAGGCATTCATCACGTTACTGCAATGACATCTAGTGCAGAAAAAATCTATCAGTTCTTTACGGATATCTTAGGGTTACGCTTGATCAAAAAGACAGTCAATCAAGACGACATTCAAACCTACCATTTATTTTTTGCAGATGATTTAGGCTCTGCTGGTACAGACATGACTTTTTTTGATTTTCCTGGTCTACCTAAAGGAACAAAAGGAACGAATACTATTTCCCGTACTTCTTTTCGTGTAAAAAATGATGCTTCATTAGACTACTGGATCGATCGCTTTAATGAACACGACATAGATCATGGTCCAATTCAAGAACGTTTTGGGAAAAAATATCTAGAATTTGAGGATTTTGACAATCAACGTTATCAACTGATTTCAGATGAGCAAAACCATGGCGTGGCTGCTGGTGTTCCTTGGAAGAAAACAGATGTCCCTGCTGAACATGCTTTGATCGGCTTAGGTCCAGTTTTTGTGACAGTAACGAATTTTGAGCATATGCAGTTGGTATTAGCTGAAGTATTAGGATTTAAATTAGTCGATGCGGAAGGAAGTTTTCACTTATTTGAAGTAGGCGAAGGCGGAAATGGTGCCAGCATTATCGTTGAACATCGTGAGGATCTTCCAGAAGCACAAGAAGGCTTCGGAAATGTGCATCATCTGGCATTGCGTGTTGAAGATGAAGATACATTACGTTTTTGGATCGATAAAATCGCTAAACTGCGCTTCCCTAACTCCGGCTTTGTCGAACGCTTCTATTTTAAATCTGACTACTTTAGAGCTGCTCCACAGGTCTTGTTTGAATTAGCTACTGACGGTCCAGGATTTTTAGAAGATGAAACCTATGAATCTGCTGGTGAAAAACTATCTTTACCACCTTTTCTAGAAGGTAAACGACAAGAAATCGAAGCAGATGTTCGACCTTTTGATACTTCTTCGGCTAATATTCAGCGCTAAAAAAAGAATGGGAGAAAAAGAATGCTACATTATTCAACAAAAAATTTATCAAAAAAGCAGAGTTACAAATTTTTATCGGGCAGTATCATCCCTCGTCCGATCGCGTGGGTAACATCTATGAATCATGAATCACAGGTGATCAATGCTGCGCCTTTCAGTTTTTTCAATGCTGCAGCTTCTGAGATTCCCTTAGCAACGCTATCCATTCTTAGACAAAATACTGAGATGAAGGATACTGCTCGAAATATTCTGGATACAAAAGAGTTAGTTATCCATTTAATCAATGACGCACACGTGGAACAAATGAATCAAACCTCTGCTCCATTGCCACCTGAACAAAGTGAAATCAGCCTGAATCAGATCGAAACTGTTCAAAGTCGTTCTGTTAAGGTTCCAGGTATCAAAGGAGCACCGCTTCGAATGGAGGCTCGGCTGCATCAATATGTTCCGATCAAAAATCAACAAGAGCAGATCATTACGGATTTGTTCATCGTTGAAATCACTGACTTTTATTTCGATGAAGAAATTTTCGATCAAGAAAATGAGTATATTTTACCTGAAAAATTCAACCCGCTTGCACGATTAGCAGGTGCAACTTTTGCTCATATCGATGGACTGTTTGATTTAAAAAGACCGAATTAAAAGAAGCTGAGACAAAAGTCGATTTTTAGGAACTTAGCGAATAACCTGACTTTTGATTTCCGTTTATTAAATTTTAGAGTGTCTGGAACAAAACTCTGCGAGTCAAATCCCGTACACCTGTAATCCGGATAAACGGTGAGAGCAGAAGCAATCCCTTCGGAAATAAGAAAGAATTCACAAAAATTTGGAAAGCAATTTTCGTGAATTCTTTCTTATTTCTCGGGATTAAACACTTCTTTCTCAACCTCTCATACTTTTTCACTTTCCTCTTAAATCTACGATTGGAACATTTCCATCTAAAATCCCACTGGAGCTATTTAGCTTTAAAACCTGTAAACGAGGGTCCACTGCTAAGGTCATTTCCTTATCCAAATAACGATGAGAATAATCTTTGATGTAAATTGTTCCTAAATCTGATTCTACCGTAGCGTTAAAATCTGAGCGATCCTGCGCTTGATCCAGTAATAAAATCCGAAAACTTGTATCCAATGAACAAACACCCATTTTTGAATATCTTCCAACACCATCATCTAAATCCAAAACGATCACTGCATTATTTTTCGCATACGGCATCAACTTTTGTTTCGCTTCTTCACTAATATTCAAGTACATATAGATCACTCCTACTCTATTTTATTTAACGATTTTTAAGCTTGAAAGGCAGATGGTGCCTTTTCTGTTTGTTGGAACTCATAAGCGATTGCTTCAAGAATCCTCTGACTTGCTTTACCATCACCGTATGGATTTTCAGCATGAGCCATTTCTTTATAAGCCGATTCATTCGTCAATAACTCAGCGACTGCTTCATAAACGATTTGTTGGTCTGTTCCGACTAGTCTCAACGTCCCTGCTTTGACACCTTCCGGGCGCTCTGTTGTATCTCTTAAAACCAATACAGGAACCCCTAAAGATGGCGCTTCTTCTTGAACACCGCCAGAATCTGTCAATATCAAATAGCTACGTGCTGCAAAATTTTGAAAATCAACGACATCCAGTGGTTCAATCAAGTGAACACGGTCTAGCCCGGCTAAGTAAGTTTCAGCAACCTCACGAACTTTTGGATTTTTGTGCATTGGAAAAACCACATCGATATCAGGATTTTCTTCAACAATTTGATGAACAGCTTTAAATACTTGTTCCATCGGTATGCCTAGATTCTCACGTCGATGCATCGTCATTAAAATCAAACGTTGGCTTTCCCCAATTGCTTCCAAAACCTCATTCTGATAATCATCAGTGATCGTATAATCCATGGCATCGATCGCCGTATTTCCGGTTACATAAATATGCTTTTCCGGGTGATTCTCTTTCAATAAGTTCTCTTTACTTTCAATTGTCGGTGCAAAATAGATATCAGTCAAATCATCTACAAGCTGACGATTCAATTCTTCTGGGAACGGAGAATATTTTTCCCACGTACGTAATCCTGCTTCAACATGTCCGATCCTGATCTGATGATAAAAAGCAGATAAAGCAGCAGCAAATGATGTCGTTGTATCCCCATGAACCAATACAATGTCTGGTTTTTCCGTCTGTAATACATCGGTCAAATTAGTCAGAACCTGACTTGTGATATCAGCGAGTGTTTGTCCAGCTTTCATGATATCCAAATCATGATCGGGTGTGATCTGGAAATCAGCCAGTACTTGATCCAGCATTTGCCGATGTTGCGCAGAAACAGTCACTACGGACTCAAATTGTTCTGGATGCTGTTCTAATTCTTTAATCAGCGGAGCCATTTTAATAGCCTCTGGTCTAGTACCGAATACGGTCATTACTTTGATTTTTTTCATCAGCGATTCATCCTTTCACGTTAAACGGGGATATTTTTCTTCAAGAAATTCTTTTGAGCGTGCGACATACTGTTGAGCATTTTCTTTATTTTTGCGAATCTCTTCTCTCGTCAGCGGTCGAATCACTCTGGCTGGACGCCCAAAGGCCAGCACATTCTCTGGAATTTCAACTTCTTCTGTGACTAGAGAACCTGCTCCGATCAAACTATTTTTACCTATTTTTGCATGATTTAAGATTGTTGAAGCCATACCGATCAACGCACCGTCTTCAATTCTACAGCCGTGGAGCATACATTGATGTCCGATTGTTACATTTTTGCCTATCGTGACCGCCGCGTCCGCATCGACATGGATGATCGTACCATCCTGAACGTTACTTCCTGTATCGATCTTAATCGTATTATTATCTCCTCTTAGTACCGCTTGAAACCAAATACTAACATCTTTGGCTAATTCAACCTCTCCATATACATCAGCACTTGGTGCAATAAAATACTCTTTTGTCATCTGATCCACCTCTTTTATTATCTTTAGTATAACAAATTTTGTGAAATAGTAAGATCAATACGTTCCTTCAAATCAAGAAAAAAAAGGACACCGAATTTGATGTCCTTTTGTAGATACTAATCGTAATCGCCGTCTTCAGCGAACTGACTGTTATAAAGTTTTTCATAAAAACCGCCCTGCTGCAGCAGTTCATTGTGTGTGCCTTTTTCAATGATTTCTCCTTGATTCATCACAAGAATCAAATCAGCTTCTCTGATCGTTGATAAACGATGGGCGATCACAAAGCTTGTCCGTCCTTCCATTACTCGATCCATTGCCTTTTGGATCAAAGCTTCCAATCGAGTATCGACAGAACTCGTTGCTTCATCTAAAATCAAGATTTTTGGATCAGAAATCACAGCTCTGGCAATCGTCAATAATTGTTTTTGACCGAGTGAAACATTATCGCCTTCAGAATTGATTTCCATATCGTAACCATCCGGCATCGTACGGATAAAATGATCTACATTCGCCGTTTTGGCTGCATCGACGATTTCATAATCTGTTGCATCCAATTTACCAAAACGAATATTATCCGCGATCGTTCCTTCGTATAGCCAAGCATCTTGTAAAACCATGCCGAAAACAGAGCGAACATCACTTCGATTTATGGTTTTCGTATCGATCCCATCAACTTTGATGGCTCCTTCATTTACATCGTAAAAACGCATCAATAAATTGATCAATGTTGTTTTACCTGCTCCTGTAGGTCCGACAATCGCCACTGTTTGACCAGCTTTTACTTCAAAATTCAGATTTCTGATCAATGGTTTTTCAGGATCATAGCTAAAGCTGACATTTTCAAACTGAACAGAACCATGTAGCTCCGCTGGTAAAGGAATATCTTGTTCATTCAATTCTTCTTCCGGCTCATCTAAAATTTCAAAAACTCGTGTCGTTGCTGCCGAAGCGCTTTGCAAAGCTGCTGATAATTGGGTGATGTTCCCCATGGGCTGACTTACTTGCCAAATATATTGAATAAAGGCTTGTAATTGCCCCACAACGATCACACCAGTAATAACGTAGTAACTTCCTAAAACAGCCATACCGATATACGTTCCATAAGCAGTCATTTGCACAAGCGGCAACATCAATCCAGAGATAAACGATGCTTTAAACCCAAAATTATTTAAATTGTGGTTGACCTTTTTAAATCCATTCAATGTTTCCTTTTCACGGCCATACAATTTCAATACGCTAAAACCAGTCATATTTTCTTGAACATATCCGTTCAAATCACCAAGGGCATTTTGCATCCCTTGGAAGTATTTTTGTGAAAATCCAACGATCGTTTTTGAAATAAATAGTGATAACGGAATCATCACAAGAGAGATCACTGCCATCAGCCAGTTGATATAAAACATCATTGCGATCGCCATTACGATGCCCAATACTGCAGAGACAATATTGATAAAGCTTTGTTGCATCGCGTTACTTACTGCATCTACGTCATTTGTTACACGAGATAAAATATTCCCTTGTTGATTCTTATCAAAATAAGATACAGGCAAACGATTGATTTTTTCGTCGATGTCCGTACGCAGATCACGCATCGAATGCTGAACCACGGATGCCATCAAATACCCTGATAAAAACTGTGCCGCACAATAACCGATCCCAACAATCAAAATCCAAATCAGGCATTGGATGATGTATGGATAATTCAACCCTTCACCGGCTGCTACGTTTTTACTGATTTCTGTGATCGGCAAACCAGAGACATATGGCATCGCCGCATTAAAAGCAACTGTCAGGATCGTAAAAATAATCACTAAGATAAACGTTCCTTTGTAAGGATTGACGTACCTTCCTAAACGTTTTATAGAAGAGAATGCGTTTTTCATGCTAATTCCTCCTCTGACAATTGAGAAGCCGCAATATCATAATAGATCGGGCAATTCTCAAGTAATTCTCGGTGCGTACCGATACCGACTACATCACCTTCATTTAAAACGATGATCTTATCGGCATGCATGATCGTACCCACACGCTGGGCAACAATCAAGACCGTTGATTCTTTTGTTTCTTTTTTTAATCGAGCTCTTAAATTAGCATCTGTCTGATAATCTAAAGCGGAAAAGCTGTCATCAAAAATATAGACTTCTGGACGACGGATCACTGCTCTAGCAATAGCTAAACGTTGTTTTTGTCCTCCAGAGAAGTTTGTTCCACCTTCTGAAAGCAGTTCATCATATCCATCTGGTTTTTGCGAAATAAATTCTGAAGCTTGCGCAATATCTGCCGCCTGTTCCATTTCTTCCAGCGTCGCATCTTCTTTTCCATACCGCAGATTTTCTGCGATCGTTCCAGTAAACAGCAATGCTTTTTGCGGAATATAGCCGATCTTGTTTCTTAAAGCACTTAGCTTATACTCACGTACATCAATACCATCAAGCAACACTTGGCCTTCTGATACATCGTAAAAGCGTGGGATCAGTTGGATCAATGTTGATTTGCCGCTTCCGGTACTTCCAATAAAGGCAACTGTTTCACCCGGTGAAGCTTTAAAACTCACATTGCGGATCACCGGACTTTCAGAATGACCTGGATAAGCAAATGTTACATTCTTAAATTCTAAGTAGCCCTTTGTTTCTGTTTCTGTGATACCTGCTTCATTTTCACGAATCACAGGCTCCATATCAAAAGCTTCTTGTATCCGACGGGCAGATACAGCAGCTCTCGGATACATCATAAACACACTTGCAAATAACATAAATGAGAACAACGCATGGAAAATGTACTCGATAAAAGCAATTAGATCTCCTATTAATAAGCTGCCGTGATCGATTTGAAGCGCACCATTCCAAATGATCAATACCATCACGATATTGAATAAGAAAAAGAAGCCAGGTTGCGCTGCTGCCATCAAACGGAACAGACTTTTTGAGCTTTTTGTATACTCTTCATTGACCTTACTAAATCGGCTTTCCTCAAATTTCTCATTGACAAAAGCCCGAATCACCCGCAAGCCCGAAAGATTTTCTCTTAAAATACCATTGATTCCATCAAGATTCTTTTGCTGCTTATTAGATAATGGTTCAGAGACTTTAGCAATCAAAACAACCGCGATCAAAAGAAATGGCAAAGCACCCAATACAAACCAACCTAAAGATGGGCTCGTGCGTACGACCATAAACAAACTGACAAAAAACATCATCGGCGTCATAAAACCGATACGTAAAATATTCCCCATAAACAACATGATTTGATAAGCATCATTCGTTGTTCTTGTGATCAAAGAAGAAACACCGATCGTTTCATATTCACGATGGGAAAAAGTCTGTACCTTTTCAAATAAATCATCGCGAATATCCCGAACGATATTCGTCGTTATCCGAGCGCCGAAATATCCCAGCATGATATTCATCGCTACCCCAATAACGGTGATCACAATCATCAATAATCCTTGCTGCTTTACATAATCATAGTCGTTATTTTTAATACCAACATCGATCATACGTGCTAAAATCGTTGGTAAGCCTAGCTCTATCAAAATAAATCCAAACACACAAATGAAATCTAAAAACAATAATTTCTTGTATCTCATCGTGTAACGCCACATCAATTTCAATCAATCATCTCCTCTTTCATTTTTTGATCCAGTACTCCCACTATAGCATAAACATGAGGGGTAGGTAAATTATATTTAGGTGAAATTTTTTATGGAATTATATGTAGGAAAAACAGAACAGCCTCAGCTATGGTATAATGATGATTCCTTGATTTTTACATTATTTAATGAAAGCGATGGACATATTCGAATGAAAAAATTTCTTTATATTTCTTTAGGCAGTTTTACTTTTGGTTTAGGTACTCTAGGAATCTTTTTACCCATTTTACCGACAACCGTCTTTTACCTTCTAACAGCCTTTTTCTGGATGCGCAGCTCAGAAAAATTATATACAAGATTCATCAATTCTAGCTATTATCAAAAATATATTCAAGAATCGATCGTGGAAAAGAAAATCACTCCTCTAGGACGAGTAAAATTATTCACAACTTTATTCATTATTTTCGCGATTCCCTGCTTGATCGTGCGCAATCCTTTTATGACTATGACTTTGAGCTTTGTCTATGTAGTCCACTTGATCGCACTGAATCTATACTTTAATAAAAAGAACGGAAAAGAAACAGAAAAGCCCGAACGATCGTAAGTTTTTCTTTAAAGTCGTAAGTCTGTTTCTATACTTATTTATTATTCTGTGATAAAATACTTATTAATTGTTGTTCAGTACAACACAACGGACGGTTGAAAGAAAGATAATTTCCATAATAAGAACAATGAAGCAAAGTCGAGGCTTCATTACATCATCAACGAATGTTTTTGGTGGCAATTGTTTTTTTAAGGTGGTCAGCCACCTCGTTTTGTTGTGTTCAAAATTACTGTAAAAAATAAGACATACATAATCAACTGCTGAGGCAGATAAAGGAGAAGATACTTATGATCTATAAAGTTTATTATCAAGAAACAAAAACACGCAATCCAAAAAGAGAAGATACAAAATCAATCTATGTTGAAGCTGAAAATGACGTTATCGTGCGTCAGCAAGTAGAAGAAAATACCCCATACAATATTGAGTACATCCAAGCACTTGATGAAAATCATTTAGCTTATGAACAAGAGCATGCGGAATTCTCATTAACGGAGTTTTAATATGAAAGTAAATATTAAAAATAATGAAACCGGCGTTTTTGCAATCGGTGGTTTGGGCGAAATCGGAAAGAACACTTATGGGGTTCAATTCCAAGATGAGATCATTATTATTGATGCCGGAATCAAATTTCCGGAAGATGATCTTTTAGGGATCGATTATGTTATTCCTGATTACAGCTATATCGTCCAAAACCTGCACAAAGTTAAAGCGCTGATCATCACGCATGGACACGAAGATCATATTGGAGGCGTACCGTTTCTTTTACGCCAGGCGAACATCCCAATTTATGCTGGTCCATTGGCGTTAGCTTTGATCACTAATAAATTGGATGAGCACGGGTTATTACGAGATGCTGATCTACACGAAATCAATGAAGATACAGTAATCCGTTTTCGTAAAACGTCTATCAGTTTTTTCCGTACGACGCACAGTATCCCAGACGCTTTAGGTGTTGTCGTTAAAACACCTTCGGGCAATGTCGTTGCTACAGGAGATTTCAAGTTTGACTTCACGCCTGTCGGTGAGCCTGCAAATCTTCATCGTATGGCCAAATTAGGAGAAGAAGGCGTATTGTGTCTATTATCGGATAGTACCAATGCTGAAATTCCAACCTTTACAAAATCAGAAAAAACCATTGGCTCTTCTATTTTGAAAATATTTGAAAAAATAGAAGGACGAATCATTTTTGCCAGTTTTGCTTCAAATATTTTTCGTCTTCAACAAGCTGCAGATGCAGCTGTCAAGACCGGACGTAAAATTGCCGTCTTTGGTCGAAGCATGGAAAATGCAATCGTTAATGGCGAACAGCTGGGTTATATCAATGTGCCTAAAGGAACATTTGTCGATGCATCTGAGCTGAATCAGCTTCCTGCTGGAGAGACGATGATTTTATGTACAGGTTCTCAAGGTGAACCGATGGCTGCACTAAGTCGTATTGCTAATGGTACTCACCGTCAAATTTCTATTCAACCTGGAGATACAGTTATTTTTTCAAGCTCTCCAATTCCAGGAAATACAACAAGTGTCAACCGCTTGATCAATCTGCTTTCAGAAGCTGGTGCTGAAGTGATCCATGGAAAAATCAATAATATCCATACTTCTGGTCATGGTGGACAAGAAGAGCAAAAATTGATGCTGCGTTTGATGAAGCCTAAGTATTTTGTTCCCGTTCACGGTGAATTTAGAATGCTAAAGATCCATGCATCACTTGCTCAGGATGTAGGCGTTCCATCGGAGAATTGCTTTATCATGGAAAATGGAGATGTCTTGGCTTTGACAGCTGATAATGCGCGTATTGCTGGTCACTTTAATGCCAATGATGTTTATGTCGACGGCAATGGCGTAGGAGATATCGGAAACGTTGTATTGCGTGACCGCCGTATCCTTTCCGAAGAAGGGCTTGTTCTAGCTGTTGCTACAGTTGATATCAAAAATAAAGAAATATTAGCTGGTCCAGACATCCTATCACGTGGTTTTGTCTACATGAGAGAATCTGGGGAAATGATCCATGAAGGTCAGCGTTTATTGTTTAATGCAATTCGTGAAGCGCTTCGTGATGAGAATTGTACAGAAGCAAAATTGTGTGATGCAATTTCAGCAGCCTTACAGCCATTCTTATTTGAAAAAACAGAACGACACCCAATGATTTTACCGATGATCATGACATCGTAATCAATATGACAACAAAAGGGTCCGTTTGGAATAATTCCAAACGGACCTTTTTTTATTAGTCTTATTTAATTTTCAGTTCTTACTGTATCTTCAAATATTTGTAAGAAAGTAGATAACTTGCCGATTGTTCATCTTTTTCCAGGTTATTTACATTGTATGATTGACCACCAGTACGTTGGCTTTGGTGTGATTGACAACATAAGACGTTGTTGATCCTACCATCATTCTTTGGAAGCCGTTCAAACCAGTTCGACCGATGACAATTAAGTCAATCGGTTCTTCAGATTCTGAAAAATCAGCAATCAATGTTTTAGGATACCCGTACATCACATAAGTCAATACATTGAACACACCAGCATCTAGAGCTTTCTCTTTTCTTTTTTTCATTTCTTCTTCTTCTTTTACTCGAAGTTCTTCCATCATTGTGCCCATCGACATCGTTAACTCGCCAAAATAGTTTCCCATTTCTTCAATCACATATAAAACATGTAGTGCAGCATTGTTTCGTTTGGCTATCTTGATTGCTTCTTCAAATGCTTTCTCAGCTTGTTCTGAACCATCCACAGCAACTAAAATATTTTTGTACGATTCGCTCATGATAAAAACCTCCTTTGGTTGTATCTCTATTATACAACGAAAAAACGCTTTCAACAAAAGAATTGAAACTTTTCTCTTTACAGCTTTGATAAATCATGATATAGTAACCGTGGAATTTCGTTATCAGATATCGTTGCCTTTCAAAGAACTACGAAAGGAGAATCAACTATGACATTTGGTAATAAAGTATTAAAATACCGTGTAGCGCTTGATACAGAGAAAAATTTGTTTATGGCTATCGATGCAAATAACCAAGCAAATGTTGCTTATGGTATCACGATTACACAAGCAGTAAAGAAATTGAAAAAATCTATTTAAGGAGTTACAACCTAAATGAGCGATTCAAGTTCTAATACGATTTAAAGGCATCTAGTGGATAAATAATCACGGATGCCTTTTTTGTTTGTCCAAAAATTGATTTCTCTGTTTTTGTTTATGTTGAAAAGTATTGGCTTTTTTATCTTATCGATGGCAGGCTATTAACTCAACATCTGCTTTGAACTACTTCCTTATGCTTAGGTGTACTTATCTTCTCATATCCTCATTTTGATTGAATTTCTCCAGGTGTTTCACTAGTAGGGTAACTACGCTCTCTTCGCTCGCCTAGTACTGTTCAACATCTGCTCTGCGCAGCAGTCGCAGTGTTTCACAGCAAAAAAACATCCGACTTTCGTCAGATGTTTTGGAATGGATGAATTAGTTTTTTTCTACGTTAACTGCTTGAGGTCCACGATCTGAATCTTCAACGTCGAAGCTTACTGATTGACCTTCTTCTAAAGTTTTGAATCCGTCTCCTTGGATAGCTGAGAAGTGTACGAATACATCGCTTCCGTCTTCGCGAGAGATAAATCCAAACCCTTTTTCTGCATTAAACCATTTTACTGTTCCTTGTTCCATTCTTTGTTCCTCCTCGTGCTTAAGCACTAAATATTGTAACATTGCCCGTGTACGATAGAGGGTTTTTTAATAAAAACTTCTATATGCCCCAAACAAGATTACACATCCATTGTACATGCGAAGCCTTATTTTTGCAAGAAATCTAATTAGTCTGAACTGAAAAAATTTTCTTCTCTCATACTGATGTAAGATTGCTCACCAATGATGATATGATCAAGAACTTCAATTCCCATCATTTTTCCACAGTCCTGTATTCTTTGCGTAAAATGAACATCACTTTCAGAAGGAACCGGATTACCACTTGGGTGATTGTGGGCAAGAATCAGACGCGCGGCAGAATATTTCACAGCACTACGAAAGATTTCTCTTGGATGAGCCACACTTTGATTCAATGATCCTTTAAAAACAGTTTCTTGTTTTATGACTTCATTCTTTGTATTCAAATATAAACAGACGAGATGCTCCTGCTGAAAATCTTGTAATTCATACATCAGATTTTGGGCAATCTGATAGCTTGACGAAACTTTTCCCAGCTTCATTTGTGTGCTCTGTTGAATGCGATAACCAAATTCGATTGCCGCTCTTAATTCAATCGCCTTTATTTTGCCGATCCCTTTAATTTCCATCATTTCAGTGATCGTCGCATTTTTCAGTTCATAAAGATGATGAAAATAATTCAAAAACTTTGATGCAACTTCCATGACATTTATACTTTTCGAACCTGTTCTTAATAAAATCGCTAATAGTTCTTGATTTGATAAAGCCTTTTCTCCCACAACCTCTAATCTTTCTCTTGGAAGGCAGTCTTCCGGCATCTCTCTGATAAACAGCTTTTCTTCTTTAATCAAAAAATCACTCCTTCATACGTTTCTCTCTATAAGATACGCAAAGGAGTGAAGAAATTATTTTTTCAAAAAGTCAGGAGCTTGGGTCAAGCTTTCAAAGATTTCAATCGTTTTTTCTCTGATTTCTTCTGTTGGCGGTAAAAGATCTGGTACCATGATCACAGGTATACCAGCTGCAGCAGCTGCTGTTACGCCATGGAATGAATCTTCAAAAATCAACGTATGTTCAGCCTCTGTTCCTAGAAAAGCTAATGCCTTTTGGAAGATTTCCGGATCTGGTTTTGCACGAGTCACATCTTCAGCAGAAACAATTCCTGAAAAACGTTCTTTGATCCCTGCTCCATCTAATAAAAGCTCAATAGCTGGACGGACATTGCTTGAAGCAACCATTCTTGGAATTTTTTGTTCATCAAGATAATCCAGTAACTCTATAACACCTTCTTTTAATGGAACTTCACCAGATTCAAACACTTTGATCGTATCTGCATAAGAACGTTCGATAAACTCAGCTACTCGCTCTTCACCAAATTCTTTATAAATTTCATGATAATTTGCCTGTACCTCTTCATCTGATACGCCCAAAAATTTTAAATAGAGTTCTTTGCTATACGGAAATTCCATCACATCGGCAATTTTTTGCGTTGATTGATAGTAAATCAATTCTGTGTCAAACAACAAACCATCCATATCAAAAATAATCCCATCTGTCTTTCTCATCATTTCCTCCTAAATTAAAAGCATCAGGTCATCTTTGTAAGATTCCCTTTGGCTAAATTATAAGTTTAGTAATAACTCACGAACCTGAGAAACAAAGTAAAGTGAACCTGTCACTAGCATAACATCATCCGAAGACATTTTTTCTAAAATTTCACCTAAACCAAACTGCCATAAAGAAACAATCTCGGTCTTATGATCTTCAAGATGCTCCATTTTCGTCAAATCAATGGCTTTTGGATATTCAAAAGTCGTCAAATACAGATGAATATTCGGAACTTGTTTTAGTATACTGATCATCTGATCGACATTCTTTGTAGAAAGAGCGGAAAAAAGAATATGTATCTCACGACCAGAAAATTCCTTTTTAAGATTGTCCGCCAAACGACGAACAGCATGATCATTATGAGCACCATCTAAAATAATCAACGGCTCATCGCTGATTTTTTCCATGCGAGCGGGCCATTGGGCCTTAGCAAGTCCTTGATACACATCTCGATCTCTAAAATTGATCTGACGCAACTGACAATATAAATAGAACAATTGGATCGCAACTGCAGCATTTTCTATTTGATGGCGTCCTAGTAAAGGAATTTTTATATTTGGTAATTTGCCAGCGTCTCCATAAAAATGAAATGTTTCGCCCCAACTTTTATCAGGATGTAGGTAATCGACCTTATAGTCTTGATTATAACGATATATTCGACTATGTCTTTTGTGAGCCTCTGCTTCAATAACGGCTAAGGCATTTTCTTCAATGTTACCTGTGACGACTGGTATATTTTCTTTGATGATACCTGCTTTTTGGAAGGCGATTTTTTCCAGTGTGTCACCTAAAATTTCAGTGTGATCTTTCCCGATCGTCGTAATTGCTGTCAAGATCGGCTTTACTATATTAGTGCTATCTAATAATCCACCTAATCCAACTTCGACAATCGCAATATCTACTTGCTTATCTAAAAAATAATCCAGCGCCATTACTGTCAATGTTTCGAATTCTGTAATACCTGATACGGAAGCATCCTGATCCATTTCCTTGATCAGCGGCTGATATTTTTCTACGTACTTTATGATTTGATGATCAGGTATCCCTTGTCCATTGATCGCTATCCGTTCGTTAAAATGTTCAATGTAAGGAGAGGTAAATGTACCTACCTTTAAGCCCAGCTCTTCTAACATACAACGTAGATATGTAACAGTCGAGCCTTTTCCATTCGTTCCGGCAATATGAATCGTGGGGACTTTTTCTTCTGGGTTTCCGACACGTGTCAATAAAGCTTCGACACGATCAAGTCCTGGTCTTGAGCCAAATGGCAGTCTACTATGGATCCATTCAATTGCTTCTTCTATCGTTAGTGTCATCATATCAACTCCTCATTCTCCATTATAGCGAAAGGCTACCTTCTTTTCACTAATTAATGTTTTTAATTCTGAAAACAGTCAAATTTGTCCAAAAACTTGGACATTTTTTAAAAAAAGAGTAAAAAAATGAGGGGCAACGTCAAATCGTGGGCTGCTATGATAAAATAAACAAGACTATATGTATAAAGTGAGATGCAATATTTTGCCTCATTATTATGTTTCATGCTAGACTTATTTTTTAGGTCTTGTCCAATCTTTTTTTATTTCATAGCTTTGTTGCAGGTAGTTCGTTTGATTTTTTTGATTGATTGAACCTTTATCCTAAAACAGCGATAAATCATTAGTATAAAGGAGTATTATGAACCATGTCGAAAAGAAAAAAGTATTTTTTACTAAGCGGAAGCTTTCTATTTCCATTTTTCCTGCTGATCATTCTTTGGTCTTGCTTAAATCTAGCGCCTTTTGGAAATAATAATTTATTAGTCAGCGATTTAGGAACACAATATATGCCTTTTTTAAGTGCGTTCAAACAATTTTTCCAAGGAGATTCCTATTCTCTCTATTCATTTTCAGATGCTCTTGGCGGAACTATTCTACCGTTGACTGCTTATTATTTGTTAAGTCCTTTCAATTTTCTGGTGTTATTATTTCCTTATGATCAACTGCCGATCGTGATTTTATTGATCATCACATTGAAGATTTCTTTCATGGGAACTTCAATGTTCTATTACCTTAATAAAACATATTCACAAGCATCCACAGCTACCCTATTATTTTCAACTTCTTATAGCTTATGCGGCTTTGTGACTGTTTATAGTTTGAATTTCATGTGGCTGGATGCTTTGATCCTGCTACCACTTCTTGTATTAGGTATTCAGCGATTATGGGACAAGAAGAAATATTGGTTGTATGCCAGCGTTCTCTTTTTCTCCATTGTCACCAATTATTATATGGGCTATATGCTTTGCATTTTCGCTGTTTGTTATAGCCTTTATTGGTACTATCAAAAATCATCTGTTTCTGAGAAAAAATCACTTTGGCATTTCATCAAAGAAGGTCGTTTATTCTTTGTGACTTCTTTCTTTACCGGGATCAGTACTAGTTTCATCCTGATTCCCGCGGTGGAAGGAATGCTTTCGACGAATAAAACAAACTTTGAGTGGCAAACTTTTTTACCTAAGCCCAAATTTGGTCCCGATGTTCTTTCACAATTTGGTTTAGGCAATGTCAATTTTGATACACGTTTAGATCACTTACCAACTGTCTTCTCAGGCATATTGATGGTCTTGCTTTTTCTTGCCTATTTCCAGCTTAGTACGATATCCAAAAAGGAAAAGCTTGGAGCTGCAGCTTTGGTAGGGTTCATTTTCCTTAGTTTTTGGCTGGAGTTAGTCAATACCATTTGGCATATGTTCCAAAGTCCAGCAGGTTTTCCATATCGAAATACATTTATCTTTAGCTTTTTGATCATCAAATTTGCTTATGAAGCCTTTCTGGAATTAAAAAAAGGAGAGAAATTAAGGATCATCGTTCCTAGTGTTTTTTCAGCTTTATTGATTATCGGATATATCTCTTTGAAGTTTTCAAATCACAGAGATTTTTTACTTGAAGATCACTACTATCTTTTTAGTTTGTTCAGCATTTGGATCATTTATGGATTAATCACATTCATTCAGCGAAATAATGGTAGAAAAAAAACAAGTGCATTTATTATAATGTGCCTAGTTGTCAGTTTTGAATTGAGTTTCAATTTTTGGATCAGCTTCAAGGATATTCCTTTTGGAAACCAAGAAACGTTTAGTAAAACAGCAAAAATTCAAAATGAAATCATTTCAGATTTAGAAAATAAGCAGTCTGGTTTATCTCGTATCAAACAAACGATCAATTCTAAAGATGCTGGGTATCAAGAAAAAAATAACGGGTACAACAACCCACTTTTTTATGGCTACGCTGGTGTTTCAAGTTATACATCGACTTTAGAAGCTAAGACTCAAAAAACATTGCAGGAACTAGGACTCTATCAAAAAAATGATCGAAGAATCGCTTATGTCGATGAATCAAATGTGATCAATCTATTATTGAACGTTGGCTATCAAGTGACACCCGATAAAAAAGCGAATCAAGAAGATATCTCCAGAGATCCTTCGACTCACGTTTATCAAAATGCTGAAGCGATCGGCATGGGCTTTCTAGTGCCAAACGAATTTGACTCTATCAAACTTACCAAGAATCAACCGCTAAAAAACCAAGAAACAATTTTACAAAGTATCAGAAAAAAACAGTCCAATTACTTTCAATCTGCCGAAAAAACATTTTGGTCCGTTCAATCTGAGAATAATTATACGTTGACAGTAAAAACAACTGCTAATGGTGAATTATACCTTTATATTCCTGATATCAATTGGAAGAAAATTACCTCTTTCAAGGTAAATGGGAAAAAAATCGAACCCTCTATCTATATTGCAACGAATCAAATTTTCAATTTAGGTTATTATAAGAAAAATGAGATCGTACAATTGCAATTAGAAACGGAAAAAACACTAAAAAAAGATACGATCGACCTGAAAACATTGTCTCAGTCACAGTTTGATTCTTTAGTGGCACAACAAAAAGAACAAGCACTTCAGCTTACCAGACATACTTCTGGTGTATTAACTGGTACGATAACTGTGGAAAAAGATGATTCATCATTACTTTATCTGTCCATTCCTTATGATAAAGATTGGAAAATAACAGTTGACGGAAAAAAAGTGGACAGTCACCGTATTTTAGGCAATTTCACTGGAATAGAACTACCATCAGGTACACACAAAATCAGTATGCGTTATTATCAGAAGAATTTGATCATAGGTACTTTCATTAGCATTTCTGTACTTTTAGGCGTATTCTTTTATCAACTGTTCAAAAGAATTTCAAAGAAAAAATCAGCTTGAGTAAGAGAGGAATTTCCAGTATGGAGAGAACGTTTTTAAAGCGAATCATTTATGTATTGCCGATTCTAGGAGTTCTATGCTTTACAGCTTTAGTAATTTATGGCTATTCTATAGGAATTTTTCGTTCTGTTCAGTCACTTCAAACGTTTATCGATCAGTTTGGTGAATATGCTGTGTTTATTTTCATTTTTTTACAAATCCTTCAAGTCATTGTCCCGATTCTTCCTGGTGGAATTTCCACAGTTGTCGGTATGCTGATGTTTGGTAATCTTCAAGGATTGTTTTATAGCTATATTGGTTTGATCATTGGAGAAATCATTGTTTACTGGCTTGCTCGCTATTACGGCAAATCCTTTGTACGATTGATTTTATCAAAAAAACGTTACCTCAAATTTGAACGAATGGTCGACCGTCCTGAAAAAGGGATCAAAAAACTTATGATCTTAACGTTGTTAGTTCCTTTTGCACCAGATGATTTGGTCTGTTTAGTTGCTGGATTAACTGAGTTGCCATTTAAAGAGTATATGAAAATTCTGTTGATTTTCAAATTTTGGTCTGTAGCTACTTATGGGTACGCTATATTATTTTTATTCAATCGATTCTTGATACGCTAAAAAGGGACTGGGACATAACTCTACGAGTTACACCCCAGTCCTTTTTAAAACGAATAAACGGTGGAAACAGAAGTAACTCCTTCGGAAATAAGCTGAAATTCACAAAAATTTGAAGAGCAATTTTCGTGAATTCCCTCTTATTTCTTGGAGTTGAACACTTCTGTCCCATCCTCTTTTTTCATTTATTCAACGGTACGTAATTGGGCAATTCGTTCTTTCACAACTACTTGTTTTTCTAGATAATCTTTTTCTTTTTCTTTTTCTGCTTGAACCACTTCATCCGGCGCATTCGCTACAAAGCGTTCATTCGCTAATTTTCCTTGCACGCGTTTTACTTCTTGCGTCCACTTTTCTAATTCTTTCTCTAAACGAGCAATTTCTTCTTCAATATTGATCAGTCCTGCAAGCGGCAAATAAAGTTCTGCTCCTGTTAGAACAGCAGACATAGCTAATTCCGGTGCTGTAATATCACTTGAAATCGTCAACTCTTCCGGGTTACAGAAGCGTTCAATATAACTTGTGTTTTCGACCAAAAACTTGTCGACAGCTGCATCATTTGTTTTGATCAATAAGGTGATTGGTTTAGATAATGGTGTATTCACTTCTGCTCGAATGTTTCGGACTGCACGAATCAATTCTTTTAGAACTTCCATTCCGCGAGCAGCCGTTTCGTCAGAAAACTCTTCATGTACGACTGGGTACTCTGCAATGACTAGAGATTCTCCTTGATGCGGGATGTTTTCCCAGATTTCTTCGGTTACAAACGGCATGATCGGGTGTAACAAACGTAAAATCTGATCTAGTGTATACACTAAAATGCTACGTGTTGTTTGTTTAGCCGCTTCATTTTCACCATATAAGATTTCCTTACTCATTTCAATATACCAGTCACAGAAATCATCCCAGATGAAGTTATACAATTGACGGCCGGCTTCACCAAACTCAAACCGTTCAAAGAAGTCAGTTACTTTTTCAACTGTTTCATTCAGGCGTGTCAAGATCCAACGATCAGCAACTGTCTTCTCACCGCTAAAGTCGATGTCTTCAAAAGTCATCCCTTCAACGTTCATGATCACAAAACGGCTGGCGTTCCAAATTTTGTTGATAAAGTTCCAAGCAGCATCCATTTTTTCATAGCTAAAGCGCATATCCTGACCTGGTGCTGAACCGTTTGACAAGAACCATCTTAATGCATCTGCACCATATTTTTCGATAACTTCCATCGGATCGATCCCGTTACCTAAAGACTTACTCATCTTACGCCCATCTTCTGCACGGATCAATCCATGCATCAAGACATTTTTAAATGGTCGCTGTTCTGTAAATTCCAAACTTTGGAAAATCATCCGGCTTACCCAGAAGAAAATAATGTCATATCCTGTAATCAGCGTACTTGTTGGGAAATAACGTTGGTAATCTTCAGCATTCGTGTCCGGCCAGCCCATTGTTGAAAATGGCCATAGTGCTGAACTGAACCATGTATCTAAAACATCGGCATCCTGAATCCAATTTTCTGCATCTTCCGGCGCTTCCATACCAACATACATTTCGCCTGTTTCTTTGTGGTACCAAGCCGGGATTTGATGACCCCACCATAATTGACGGGAAATAACCCAATCGTGGACATTGTCCATCCAGCGCAAGAACGTTTGGTCAAAACGCGGCGGGAAAAATTCAACTGCATTGTCTGTCTTTTGATTTTCGATCGCCTTTTCAGCTAATGGCGCCATTTTAACGAACCACTGTGTAGATAGTCTTGGCTCAACAACAACACCTGTCCGTTCTGAATGACCGACACTATGGTTCATTGTTTCAATTTTGATCAAATGACCCATTTCTTTTAAATCAGAAACGATCATTTTTCTTGCAGCAAAACGGTCCATACCTTCATATTTACCAGCAAGCTCATTCATGGAACCATCTTCATTCATGACATTGACACGAGGAAGATCATGACGGTTACCAACTTCAAAGTCATTTGGATCATGAGCTGGCGTGATTTTTACAACACCTGTTCCAAATTCCATATCGACATATTCATCTGCAATGATCGGGATTTCTTTATTTACCAAAGGCAATGTTACTGTTTTACCAATTAAAGCTTGATAGCGTTCGTCTTCCGGATGAACGGCGATTGCAGTATCTCCTAACATTGTTTCAGGCCGAGTTGTCGCAATTTCTACCACTCCAGTTCCGTCAGTCAGTGGATAACTCATATGGTAAAACGCACCTTCGATATCTTTGTGGATCACTTCGATATCTGATAAAGCGGTCTTCGCTTTGGGGTCCCAGTTGATGATGTATTCCCCACGATAAATCAGATCTTTTTCATATAACGAAACAAACACTTTGCGGACAGCTTGAGATAATCCTTCATCTAAGGTAAAACGTTCACGGCTATAATCTAAAGACAAACCCATTTTTGCCCATTGTTCACGAATATGGGAAGCATATTCTTCTTTCCAGTCCCATACTTGTTCGACAAACTTTTCACGCCCTAAATCATAACGAGAAATTCCTTCTTCAGCTAACTTTTCTTCAACTTTTGCTTGAGTAGCAATTCCAGCATGATCCATTCCAGGTAACCATAATGTGTCAAACCCCTGCATTCTTTTTTGACGAATGATCATATCTTGCAATGTTGTATCCCAGGCATGTCCCAAGTGTAGCTTGCCTGTTACATTTGGCGGGGGAATCACGATCGAATAGGGCTTAGCTTCTTTATTGCCATTTGGTTTGAACAAATCCTGATCCAACCATTTTTGATAGCGACCTTGTTCGATCTCAGTCGGCTGGTATTTGGTTGGTAGATTTTTTTCTTCTGTCATACAAATTCCTTCTTCCTGTTTTTTATCGACTATTTTAGTGAGTATTGATTCAATGAAACACATAAAAATAAGCCCTAAAATACTTGCGTATTCTAGGGCGCATAATCTTTTTATACGTGGTACCACCTAAATTGTGTCTGCAACTACAAACACCACTTCATTCGTGAGGTAACGATCACGACTCGAATCATTCTACTAAATTCAAATCATCGACTCCCAAGCTACCTTCTTACTGGTTATGTGAAAATCTCCCACCAATCGATCTTCTCTCTAAAACGATGCCAGTAATACTCCTCTTGTTCAACGTCTTTGCTACATTCTACCATTGAAGGTGAACAGAAGTCAATTTCAAAAAAATCATCGAGCAGCTTTTGCTTTTTCTAAGGCCAAATCATAATCCGGCTCTTCAGCAATTTCAGTTGAGACAGCTTCGTAGACAAGTGTCCCTTCTTGATCGATGACAAAAATAGCTCGAGCCAATCGACCCATTGCTGGGATAAATAGACCGTAAGCTTCACCAAATGTTCCTTTTGTATCGTGAAGCAACTCCATATCTACACCCTCAGCAGCACACCAATTAGCTTGTTCTTCTTTAGTATTATTGGAAATTGTTATAAATACAACCTCTTCCACTTTAGCAGCTTCTTGATTAAATCGTTTTGTCTGTAAAGAACAAACGCGCGTATCGATATCCGGAACCACGCTGATCAACACTGTTTTACCAGCAATATCCTTAAGACTCACGATTTCATCATCAAGATTTGGCAACGAAAATGCTGGTGCTTTCATACCTACCTTAGGCTGTTCACCAATGATTTCAACTTGCTCACCTTTTTTAGTTACGAACATTAACTTCTCCTCCTTAATTTAAAAGCGGAATGAGCCCGTTTAGTCTCGACTAGAAAATAGGAAAACATGACTGAGGCGCTCTTTACCTCATTCAGGTTTTATCTTTTTCTCGCGAGACTGGCTCATGCAGCTGGATAGCATTAAAAGCGGAACAAATCGCATAATCCTGTAGAAAATTAGGAAATTGACTTTGAGACGCTTTTTGTCTCACTGGCAATTTATCTATTTTCCCAAGGATTGATTTGTGCAGTTGGATATGACAAATGATCAACACTTTCTTTCGAAAGTCTTGTACTGTTCAACATCAGTTCATTTTATTCACTGTGTTTCTCAGCAAAAGCGGAATGAGCCGCTCAATCTCGACTGAAAAATAGGAAAATATAACTGAGGTGCTTTTTGCCTCACACATTATTTATCTTTTTTCCGAGGAGCTAGCCTGTACAGCTGGATAATACAAATGAGCAACACTTTCTTGCGAAAGTCTTGTACTTTCAACATCCATTCAAATTATTCACTGTGTTTCCCAGCAAAAGCGCAAGACATTTTATTACCACTAAAATCCTTTCAACCATCCACATCTATATCAAGTATAGTAGATGCTCACCTAGATAACAATGTTCTTGCTTCTTAAGCTCTGTTACCAGTAAAGGTCTCGTCAAAGTAAATCAACGTCTGTAATTCTGTCGTCAAATCAATATATTGGACATTCACATTGTTCGGTACAGTCACGCGGTCTGGCGCAAAATTCAAAATAGCAGTGATTCCTGCATCAACAATCTTGTCGATGGCCTCTTGCGCATATTGACTTGGAACTGTTGAAATCGCAACAGTCACACCTGTTTTTTCAACTTCTTCCTTCAATTTTTCCATCGGCTGGATCACAATATCATCGATCGACAAACCAACGATTGCTTCTGACGAATCAAAAGCGCAAACGATATTCAGGTTTTCGTTACGGCGAAAATTATTTTTCACTAATGCTTTTCCTAGATTGCCGCAACCGATCAACGCAATTCTCTTTTCTTCTTGCGTATTCAAAATATGGCTGAATACATCAATTAAATATGGTACATCATAGCCATAACCGCTGCGACCTAATTCTCCTAAGTGAGAAAAATCACGACGAATCGTAGCCGGAGGCACTTGAATCACGTCGCTGAATTCTTTTGATTTGATTCTTGTGACACCAGAATCTCCCAACATTTTTAAATAGCGTAAATATAGAGGCAGTCGTTTCGCAGTTGCTTTTGGCATCTTTTTTTCTTTATGTAATTCTTTCATTTCCAGCTCTCCTTGTTACTCATTTCACATAACTAGTTTAGCATGCTTCTTGAGATGAGGCAACTTGTTTGTGAAAAAGAGAGCAGGTATGAGAAAAACCTAATAAATAAAAAGAACAGACTCGATAGCGTTATCAAGTCTATTCTTTCAACTTTTATAGTAAATCAGCAAATTCTTCTGATTGTTCACTCGTTTCAGTTATTTCACTAACTTTTAGACCAGCCATAGCACGTTTCATCAAGCCTTCTACATCTAGACGTGCTTCATACGCTTGTGCCTTATCCAGTCTTGGTCTCGTTTTTGGTTGCGGCGGAGCAAAAATCGTACAGCAATCTTCAAACGGCTGGATCGCAAGTTCAAAGGTATCGATTTTCTCAGCAATTTCAATGATTTCACCTTTATCCATCGAGACAACAGGACGAATGATCGGTGTATTTGTTACTTCATTGATTGCCACCATACTTTGCAACGTTTGAGAAGCAACCTGACCTAAAGATTCACCATTGATGATCACTAGTCCTTTTCTTTCTTCACGTATAGCATCTGTCAAACGTAACATCATGCGACGAGTAACAGTCATCAAATAGCCTTCTGGAACAACTCGTTTGATTTCTTCTTGAATTTCCGTAAATGGGACTTCTATAAATTGCATACTGCCGCCATAAGGTGCGATTTTTGCCGCTAAATCTTTGGCTTTTTGTAATGCTTGTTCGCTAGTATATGGTGGACTGGCAAAATGGACTGCTTCTACTTCCACGCCACGTTTCATAGCTAAATATCCAGCTACAGGTGAATCGATTCCACCGGAAAGCATCAACATACCACGACCTCCCGTTCCAACAGGTAAGCCGCCAGCACCTTTGATCGTTTCATAAGAAAGGTATGCACCTTCGTTTCGTATTTCAACTCGAATTTCAATATCGGGCTTTTTCATTTGAACAGTGATTTCTGGACAAACTTCAAAGACTGCACCACCCAACTCACGATTCAACTCATTAGAATCCAATTCAAAATTATGATCAGAACGTTTGGACGTGATTTTAAAAGTTTGACCTGGCTGATAGATTGTTTTGATGATTGTTTGCACCATTTCGCGAATGACAGGCATTTCTTTTTCTACTTGAATACTAGGAGAAAAATTTTGAATGCCAAAGATTTTTTCTAATTTCGGAATGATCTGCGTGCTGTCCTCTCCATTGAGCAACAAATGCATGCGATCACGGTCAGCATGAATCTTAACTGCGGGAAAATCACTTAGATTCCGTTTTACATTGTACGCAAGTTGAGAAATAAAGCTCTTTTTATTTTTCCCTTTTGTTGAAAGTTCGCCGTAGCGAACCATAATTTCTGTATAGTTCAATTTTCTTCAATCCTTCTTTATAAAGCTTGATTTATCAACGTTTTCAAGGCATATTTTTTTCGTTTTTTTCAAAGTGCTAACATTGAATATTTGCTTGAATTACTATAACATAGTGTTTTATATTTTTAAATGTCTAATTCAATATCGAAAACTTCTTATATAACTGATTAAAGATAATCATAAACTGTTCTGCTTCTGCAATCGTATTACTTTCATCTAAACTCACACGAATCGCGGAAGTCGCTAAGGAATCAGGGACCTTCATTGCGTGTAAAGTACTGCTGGCAATTTTTTTTCTACTAGAGCAGGCGCTAGTGGTCGATGTATAGATTTGTTTTTCCTCTAATGCATGAACTAAGACTTCTCCGCGCACGCCTTTTAGTGCAAAACACAAAATATGCGGAGCAAACGCTGTCGTATCTTTTGAAAAAATTGCTACATTGCTATACTCCTGTAAGGCTTCAAGAAGATAACGACGTATAATTGCTGTATGTTCTGGTTTCTCATTTCTTTTATCCATATATAAACGTAATGCTTTCGCCATTGAAACAATCCCAGCCACATTCTCAGTTCCACTGCGGTGATTCATTTCTTGACCGCCACCATTTAACAACGGCTCTAATTTTCGCCCGTGTTTCCAGTAAATAAAACCGACACCTCTGGGACCATGAAATTTATGTGCTGAAAAGGTCGCAAAATCAACTCGATCTGTCAACCATTGTTCTTGATTTACTTTGCCAATCGCCTGTACTGCATCAACATGAAAATGAATCGTTGGATAAGCTTCTAAACATTCGCTAATTTCCTGAATCGGCTGGATCGTACCAACTTCATTGTTAACAGCCATAACAGATACAAGGATCGTGTCCTTACGAATCAGTTTTGCCAACTCATCTACCTTGACACGACCATTTTCATCTACTGGTGCGATCGAAAGTTCAAAGCCATTTTCTGCTAATTGTTCGGCCGTTTCTGAAACTGCTGGGTGTTCCACATTTGAAATAATGATATGACGTCCGAACTGTTTTTTCTCCAGTGCAGTTCCTTTTAATACCCAGTTGTCGCCTTCTGTTCCACCACTGGTAAAAAAGATTTCACTTGTTTTGACGTGCATCAGCTCTGCAATTTGTTCTCGAGCTTTTTCCAGTAAGCGACCTGCCTGTGTTCCTAAATCATGAAGACTTGAGGGATTACCGATGATTCGTTGACTTGTTTTTACATAAGTATCCAAAACCTGAGGATAAATAGCTGTAGTTGCGCTATTATCGAAATAAATCATTACATTACCTTCTTCTCTTTGAAATTCTTTCTTATTATATACTTTTCGAATTACCAGTTCAACAGGCAGTTTAATAGAAAAGGGTGAGACGACCAGCGTCTCACCCTTTATTTTTAAATTGCATCAAGATTATTGAAATAGAAATCTTCGATTCTTCTGAATGCTCCCGGCTCAACTCGTTCCAGTGCTGTGCCAATTTCATCTAATGCATCTTGGTATCTATATTCTTTTGAGAACAGTTCTAAACTATTTTCCATTGCTACACGAATTGCTTCATGTGTATGGCGATAACGATTTGCATACTGCATCATTTGTTCTGTCAATGCAGCTGAATTAACCAAGTCATTGGTCTTTTTATCTAATAGTTCCAAATCTTCGTTACATAAATCAGAAAGCTTTTTGATCTCTTCCATATTGATTCGAATTCTATTCAATGCCTTGCTTAATTCTTCGATGCGGTCAGTTGCCACAAAGAAAAATTCCAAGTAGTCAGCTGGTAATCCTGGTAAACGTTGTTTTTCAACATAACGTTTGATATTACGCAAACGGAAATCATATTGATCGACTTTTTCTTGTGCTGCTTTTTCGCCTTTACGCAATTCTTTTAATGAGTCATCGATTTCAACTTGTTGATTTTCGATGTCATCGAGAATCTTGTAGCAATCCTTGAAGAATGCTTGAACTTCTGAATAAGGAATTGTATGCTCTTTTAATTTTGGCTCGAAATCTTCATAACGGCGAATCAATTCTTCGATCTCAGACTGGAAGCCTCTTGAGCGTCCTAGCTCATTATGATTCAACGTATAGCTTTGTGATGTGTGATCCAATTCGATCATCAATTGACGATTATTTTTTAGCGTATGTGCAATGTAGTCTCCAACAACTTTGTGATTTGTAACTACATATTTCTTCGCGTTCATCTCACGTTCCATGATTTCATACAATGCATCGATGGCATTGGCAGTATCACGATTCGCTACTTCTACTGCATCAACTTCTGTTTTTTCTAAGTCAACTGTTGAATTTTTCACGCGTTTTTGTACGCGTCTTAATTCTTCAGTAAAATTCTTTTCAGGGAATACATAGTGATCTGCAAGCAGACGTTTGTATCCTTCTTCGATTTCTTTCAATTGATCTGGGAAAGTTCTAGTCAGCTCATCATAAAGCGGTGGAATACGTTTCATGACATCATCTAATTCATAGGTATGACGTTCTGCATTCTCCAAGACTTCACGAGCTTCGATCGGATCACCCGATGTATTCAATGTAACGAATTGAGTAAACTCAAGTTCGATATTTTTGATTTGTTTTTGTAATTCTGGATAGGCTGAACCGAATTCAGCTTTTTCATCATGAAGCAACTTGCTAAGTTCTTCATAAACATCCAGCGCTTTTTGAACTTCAAGTGAATTACGTTCCTCACTTTCACGAAGTTCTCTTAATCCGTTACGGATGATCTCGACTTCTGACTCCATTTCGTCCATCGTATCTTCAGCTGCAGCAACGGCTTTTTTTGCTTTCATAAAACGAAAAGATTCATTCAACTCTTCAACTTCAAATATCTGACTTTCTAGTTCTGCAAAAGAACGAGTCGAAATTTCCGTCCAACGTTGATTCCATTCTCTAAATGTGTTTTGGCTTTGACCAACCATATGCATCTTTTTGACATCGTCAACTTCTTCGATCACTGGTAAGTCAAACAGCTCTTCTTTCCTCTTTTCCAGATTATCGAGTTTCATTTGATTTTTCTTTCTCATAAAAAATCCAACTAAATACAAAACAGCTGCGATGATTATTATAGCTAAAACTACGATAATGATCAGATTATTCTTCATTCAGGGAACCTCCGTTTATTAGTCCATCTATGCTATACGCCCTTCTCTCAGAAGCAACTCTTCTGAATGGATCGGATCGTATGATTCTCTTATCTACTTTAAATAGTCCTTAAAAACACCTACAGAAAATTATATCACAAACCGTTCTTTCAAGCACTAACTAATTGTATTTTTTTAAGAAATGTTTTGAGTTTGTAATATTGGCTCATTTTTTGGGGCAACCATTAGTCAGTGTAACCTATTTTGTCCAACTCTTGCAACTTTTTACACACATCGCTTAATGACTCCAGATCATCATCTGCCAATGATTGATCCATACCGAACTGAGTGTCTTTCAATGCCCAAACAGTCAATCCAGCACTATGAGCCGAAAGGATGCCTTTTTCAGAATCTTCGATAGCCAGACAATCTTCTACTGCTATACCTAACTCTTTTGCTGTATGCTCATAGATTTTAGGATCAGGCTTACTTTTCTCAAACTGAGATCCTGTTATGACTACATCAAAAAAACTTGTTAGCTGCCCGATCTTCAATACTTCCTGAATAACATCCATTTTTGATGATGAGGCCAACCCGATTTTGTAGCCTTTTCTTTTTAAAAATTGTAAAACTCTTTTAGCATCCGGCTCGATCAACTCACTATAGTCGATCGGATGGTTTATTTTATACTGATGGTATTTCTCAGTTAAAAAGACTTCATCATACTCTGTATCATTTTCTTCAAGGATCAATTGCCATAAACTGCGCATGTCTGCCCCAACAAACAATGCGATCGGTAACTTTTCGATGGATAACCCATATTCTTTAAGAAAGGCTTTTCGGCGCTGGTAGTAAAATGATTCACTATCAACTAAGACCCCATCCATATCGAAAATGATCCCTTCGTATTTTCGTCTCATTTTTGTGCTCCCTCTGCTTCAATTCTTGTCCAACTCTACTAGTCTAACAAAAGTTTGAAAAAAAATGAAGAAATTTGTTGAAAAATAACTGAAAATAACAAACAAATAACCTTTTGGTAGTTGATTTTCTATAGATATTTCGGTATCCTTTTACTATTAATGAAAAATTTATTAAAATTAGGAGTGAAAAAAGTGAAAGTCATAAAATTCGGAGGCAGCTCTCTAGCTTCTGCTGCTCAATTAGAAAAAGTTTTAACAATCGTAAAAGAAGACACTTCACGAAAGTTTGTCGTTGTTTCAGCTCCTGGTAAGCGTTCTTCAGATGATATCAAAGTAACTGATTTGCTGATAGCCTATTACAATGCATATTTAAATAATGAAAAAACGACAGCTGCTATTGAAAAAATCGTTGCTCGTTATGAAGCAATTCTTGATGAACTCAACATGAGTAAGGAAATTTTAGCAGATATTACCCAAGCAATCCAACGATTGGCTACATTACCAAAAGAAAATAATCCGCATCTTCTCGATGCATTTTTAGCTAGCGGTGAAGACAATAATGCTAAATTGGTGGCAGCATTTTTCCAGCAGCGCGGATTGAACGCTTGTTACAAAAGCCCGCTTGATTTAGGCTTGATCGTTACAGATGAACCGGGAAATGCCCGTATTTTGCCATCCTCATTAAGTAAAATCAATGCCTTTAAAGCAACTGAAGAGATTTTGGTCATTCCTGGTTTCTTTGGTTTCACAGAATCTGGAGAGATTTGTACATTTTCAAGAGGCGGGTCTGACATTACAGGATCGATCGTTGCAGCTGGTGTAGAAGCGGATATTTATGAAAACTTTACCGATGTCGATGGTATTTTTGTTGCTCATCCGGGCATCGTACGTGAACCAAAAACAATCACTGAATTGACCTATCGTGAAATGCGTGAACTAGCGTATGCTGGTTTTGCTGTTCTTCACGATGAAGCGTTGATGCCTGCTTACCGTGCAAATATTCCAGTAGTGATCAAGAACACGAATAATCCTTCTCATCCAGGTACATTGATCACAACTTCTCGGATGGTCAAACATGATCCAGTAGTTGGGATCGCAAGCGACCAAGGTTTTGCCAGCATTTACATTAGTAAATACTTGATGAATAGAGAGTTAGGATTTGGACGACGTTTACTACAGATTTTAGAAGAATTAGGCTTAAGCTATGAACATATGCCTTCTGGAATCGATGATATTTCGATTATTTTAAGAGAACGTCAACTAACAGTTGAAATCGAAGAAGAATTGATGAATCGCTTAGAAGAAGAACTTGAACCAGATGAATTACGTATCACTCACGGTTTATCTATGCTGATGATCGTAGGTGAAGGAATGCGTCAGCGGATCGGGGTGATGGCTGACAGTACAGCGGCACTTGCAGAAAATAGAATCAACTTGGAAATGATCAACCAAGGTTCTTCTGAGGTCAGTATCATGTTTGGTATTCGTGAAGATCAGGAAAAACGAGCAATACAAGCACTTTATCAAACATTTTTTGCCGACCAGAATAGTTGATCAACAGTCTATTACACAAATATATTAAAAACATGCCAGATTGAACGTTTTCTGGTCTGTTTTTTTATATGCTGTATGTTTTTAATACTCTAGCTGGAGTACAATAGATTTATAACTGAATTTGAAAAAAGGTGGGAATGTATATGATTGAATTGGTCAATGTAACGAAGAATTATGGTACAAAACAAGCATTAAAAGAACTGAATTTGAATATCAAACAGGGAGAAATTTTTGGCTTTTTAGGACATAATGGTGCCGGCAAATCCACAACGATCAAAAGTTTAGTAAGTATTATCCAGCCTTCAAGCGGTTCTATCGCAGTCGACGGATTATCATTATCTGAACATCGTGAAACAATCAAGAAAAAAATTGCCTATGTTCCTGATACACCAGATATTTTTTTACAATTGACTGCTGGCGAATATTGGGATTTGATCGGTGCAGCTTATGGACTTGATGCTTCAAAAAAACAACAGCGTTTGGACGAGCTTGCCACTTTATTTGACATGCAAAGTCATCAAGATGAAACCTTAGCCGGCTTTTCACATGGTATGCGGCAAAAAACAATTATTATTGGCGCCTTGCTGCCAGACCCTGATATATGGATCTTAGACGAACCGTTACAAGGGCTAGATCCGCAAGCAGCATTTGATTTGAAACAAATGATGAAAGCACATGCCGCTAAAGGAAAAACCGTCATTTTTTCAACGCATGCCCTAGATACTGCCCAACAATTGTGCGATGAGCTAGCCATTTTGAAAAAAGGCGAACTGATTTACAATGGTTCTGTAGAGGAATTACTGGAGCAATCTCCCAACGAGTCATTAGAAGAAATCTACTTAAAAATGGCTGGTCGTCAGTCGGATGCACAATTAGCACAAACGCTTGAAGGTGAAGACTATGAATAAAAGTCAGTTACTTGAATTAACACGTGTCAACCTGCGCTATGCCAACCCTCAGGTAACTGACCGAGCCAGAAAAAAAGGAAAAAGCGGAAAAGCCTTAACTCGTTCTTTGATCGGCCAATATCTACTTTCTGGTGTTCTATTTCTATTTATTTACGGCTTGACGATGTTTATCATCGATTTTAGTAAAATGCCTGGTTATTTTACGTATTATGTTGCTCTATTTGGAATTTTAGCGTTCTCTCAAGGCATTTCCGTCATTTATAATGTCTTTTTTGAAAGTCAGGATTTAGCTGCTTATCTACCCTTGCCATTTCGTCAACGTACGATTTTTTCAGCTAAAATTCTTGTTGTGGCCTTAACCGTTGTCCCATTTGTCTTTCCTATGTTTGTCGTCTTTTTATTAACTGGCTGGCGTTCTGGGATATTTATCCCCCTAACGCTACTGCTGTCCATTGTTCTATTTGTTTTGATAATTGCTCTGGTTTTTTCCATCTGCTGTTTGATCGTTTTTGGTTTGACTAGAACGGCTGTTTTTAAAAAGCACAAGAAAATCGTCACTAGTCTTTTGTTAGGTATTTCTATGGCCATCGCCATTATTGGTATCTTATCGATGAATGCTCAAAGTTCGTCGATCGAAACAAGCCAACTTGATAGACAACCAATCAGCTTTTTGATGCCTATTTTTCATATTGCTTCCACTCCATTTTCGGTTGCTGGAATGACAAGTTTTGCAGGGCTTTTGCTCGTGTTTATTTTATTATTAGGTACCATAAAACTATTTATTTTACCGAAACTATATGAACAACTTGCAGATGCTTCATCTGCTACTGAAACGCGCCGACGTAAGCATAAAACTGATCAATCACTAAATCAGCTATTCATTAACTATAACAAACAATTATTGAAGGAACCAAATCTGATCATGCAGGTGCTTTCCAGCTCTTTGTTGATGCCTGTGATTTTCATTGTTTCTTTTGCCTTTAGCGGTTCGCTAAATTTGAGTCATTTAGAAACGCGTTTTATTGGTGTTGTCTTTTTAACTGGTGTTGCACTGGCCTTTATGACAACGAATCAAACTTCTTTTATCAGTAATCTTATTTCATTGGATCAAGAAAATTTTCATTTTGTACGTTCATTACCGATTTCAATGCGTCATTATCTAAAACAAAAATTCAAAGTTGGACTGGTGGTTCAATCGATTTTGACTGGTGGGATCGCTTTGGCTGGCGGCTTACTTTTCCGACTTCCGATCTTATTTCTTATTAGTCTGATAGTCGGTGCACTTTTAGGTAGTTATCTGCTTTGTTTGAGATTTTTTGCTAGAGATCATCGCTTGCTTTTATTAGATTGGACTAATCTGAACCAATTATTCAGTCGAGGCAGCGGAAACGTGGGATTAGTTTTGACTCTGCTTGTTTCAATATTCGGAAGCTTGATCGTTTTAGCGGGTTATGGTTTTGCTGCGGCTTACTTCCCATTTTGGCCTTTGAATTTAGCGGTATTGGCTGTAGTTGGATTCATTTCATTTCTCTTGATTCTTTACTATCAAAAGAACTTTTGGCAACGATTTGATTGATTATTGAAAAAAGTGTCTGGGACAAAACTCTGCGAGTCAAATCCCGGACACCTGGAATCTGGATAAACGGTGAGAGCAGAAGCAATCCCTTCGAAAATAAGAAAGAATTCACAAAAATTTGGAAAACAATTTTCGTGAATTCTTTCTTATTTCTCGGGATTAAACACTTCTTTCTCAACCTCTTTTTGATTCCCGTTGTCGTTCAAGCTCAGCTTTGATCTTGGGTTCAGGAGCAAAGTCCTTTTCCCAATTATCTGGTTTAAGCACTTTGTGTGTGACGGGATGGTAGTGAGGTTTCCCGTCTGGAAATAATTTGCCCATGTTCGCTTCATGAACGATCGAAAAAATTTCTGTCGGATTCACACCTAATAGTGAAAAGGAACCATAAGTAAAATAAAGCAAATCAACTAGTGCATCTACTTGTTCAACTAAAGGATCTGTGACGATTTTTTCTTTACTCAACACTTTCTCTACAGCCTGATCGACAGACTCTTTCAGCTGTTCGATCATTTGTTCAAATTTTTCTGGATCATTATTCGCCGATCCATATAAAAACTCGACTAATTCTTCTATCTTAAAACCCGCTCGTGCTACTGCACGCTCAGGAGAAAACTCCGTTGGTACATCCGGCCGTCTATTATCAAACCGCTCGTGAAATGCCTCAGTTTTTTCAAATGGATCATCGATCTTCATAACATACCTCCTAAATTAAAAGCGGAACAAATCGTCTAATCCTGTAGAAAATTAAGAAATTGACTTTGAGACGCTCTTTGTCTCACTGTCAATTTATCTATTTTCCTAAGGATTGATTTGTGCAGCTGGATAACGATAAAAGCGAAATGAGCTCATTCAAGCGCGACTGGAAAATAGAAAAAATGAATCACTGCGCTCTCCGCTGAGTTTCATTTTTGTCTTTTTTCCGAGAGCTTAGCTCATGCAGCTGAATTATTAAAAATAAAATGAGCTCGATCATGCTCAACACCTTCACTTATTTTCTTCGTCTTGCTTTTAGAAATTATTATCAGAAATAATCCCATAATGCAGTAACGCTTGATAAATCCCGTCTTCTTCATTCGATCGTGTAACAAAATCAGCTGCTTCTTTCACTGCCTCTTCCGCATTTCCCATTGCAACACCTATGCCTACTCCTGATAACATCTCTAAATCATTCCAGCTATCACCGAAAGCCATGATCTCATCCATTTGTATGCCAAATGCTTCAGCGCACTGCTGAATACCGATCAACTTAGAACCACCTGCTGGAATGATATCTACTGTATAGGGATTGGAACGGGTCAGATGACAATCAGGCAATTGTTCTTTTAACCTATCCAATTCTTTTGGCGGACTCAATAATACACATTGATAGATCGGCTCTTTCAAAATACTTAGTTCAGCATAACGTTGATCTTTCCGATGGATCGAAAGTCGGCTTATCAAATTTTTTGTAAAGGTCATTGGTAATCGTTTAGGGATGAAGCGCGATAGCTTTTTAGCCCATTTATTTTGACCAAAGCGCATCAAGGAACTGCCCTCCATACTCCTTCGGCTGCCAAACATGATCTGACGATGGTAACGGTCAGAAAATTGAACAATTCTTTTAAGCGTTTCATCAGGAAAATGAGCAGAACGAATCGTCTTTTCATCATTGTAAACTAGCTGTCCATTATAAGTAACAAACACATCTAAATTCAAAGCATCGATTTTCTGACTAAGATGGATCGGTCCTCTTCCTGTTGCTATCCCGCAAATGATCCCCTGCTGTTGGGCTATGGCGATTCCCTGTTTAGTCGATTCCAGCGCTTTGCCATGCTTGTTCACCAATGTTCCGTCAATATCAAAAAAAATGGCTTTTATCATCCGCTTTCCTTTCTTTAAATTACTCATATTCACACTAAAACAAATCGATCTGCTTTGGATTCAGCTGGTCATACTCTATTCCAAGTGCCGCTTTCATCTCAAGCAAATTTCCTGCTGCATCGCCGCCGGAATTATTATTAAAAATCACCCCGACTTCTTTAGCTGACCCAGCAATCTTTTCCACCGCTTCACTCAAATCTGCAATTTCATCAACATTATAGCGATATAAGGTTCTCTTTTTACGCCAGTCCTTGTCGTTGGCCATCCAACCAGCTGCGTTACGTCCATGCAATCGAAATAAAACAAACTGTTCATTTGTAACAAATGGGAAAAAAGGGACTGGATTGGTTGGGATCTGCGGTTCATCAACGATCACTAGCGAAAATTCATTTTTCTTCATGAAAGACAATGTCTGCTTGAGATACTTCTCTGCATACCATGACCCATTTCGCAATTCGATCGCTAGCGGATAATCGGCAAACCAATGACGGATTTTTTCCAAATACTGAACATTCTCTTTTGTACAGCTAAATGTCCCTGAAAATTGAACCAGAAAAGCATACAATTTGCCGCTTTCGATCATTGGCTGCATGCTCGTTAGAAATGCCGTCACCATTTCCTGCTCATTTTGATAATATTGCTGCCACTCTCCCTGACAGCTGATTCCGCTGTATACTTTCATGACAAAACGAAAGTTATCAGGAACAGATTTTGTCCACTCTGTGACCGACTCTTGTCTAGGAATACCGTAATAAGCCGTGTCCATCTCAACGAATGGTAGATAGCCCGCATATTCATAAAGTGTTGAACGTTTTTTTCCGGTCAACGTATCATGCTCATTAAAAGAAGTCAAACCTAATCGAATCAAAAGAACATCTATCCTTCCTATTTTTAAATTATTACCAACAAATCGTTCAAAGGATCATTCTCTTATTTTATACTAAAAAAGACTGAGACAAAACAAAAAATTGTCCCAATCTTAATATAAATTTCGTGTGATGGCTATTGGCTCTTTTTCCATGTCATATTTGCTTCACAATAGAGTTGACCTGCGATCCGAATTTCATGACGCGTTTGTTTGCCATTTTCATCATCAAGTATTTCAAAGTGACTTTCTATCTCCTGACCATACTCTACTTCCTTATCAAACTTGACATTGATGAAGGTTGGCTCGTAAGTCGTTAAAAAGTCGTAGCCTAAAACGTCTAGTAACCAATTAAAGTAAATGGCATTATTTACATGTTGATTTCCATCAATATCAAAATAGCGAACGCGATATGGAAGAAACTCCCCTGCTTCTATTTTTTCAATTTTCTCACCGCGGTAAATTTTTGTGATTTTTTCACTTTCGTACGGCTCGATAATTTCTGGTAATACACTACTCATTTTTCGATTTTCTTTATCCATTAAAACAAACGTTGACTTGATCAAGACACATTCATTGCCTTCTTCATCATGGATCCAAAAATTTCTATAGCAAAAGTATTTATTATACGACATCGCCTGCGTCGTTATTGTCAGCTTTTCCCCTACTATAGGTAAACGAGTAATGTGGATTTCATAATTCGTAATGACCCAGCCAAGACCAAATGACGCGACGTAATCCGCTCCACGCTCTAAGGCATCACTTTGTTCCTCTGAGGTTTTGATCACCACTGCCAGCATAGATGGAATTGTCATCTTTCTTGTGATATCTCCATCATAGTATGCAACTTCATATGGTGTTGTAAATTTTTTTCCCACTGGATCTCCTCCTTTTTTCAACATAACCAGTTAAATTATAACATAAGACTTTTAAAGTGAGAATGCTGATCGTGGTTTGATCAACGTATTGAGAAAACAAAAGCTTAAAATATAAAAAAGATATTTTTGAAATCAAATAAAAAAACTTTCCAAAATCGAGAAAAAATATCTCCCATCTTGAAAAGCTTTCACCCTTATCTATTTGTCACATAAAAACTCCCAGGAACTAATTTTTTCAAACTATACGTGTCCAGTATTGCCGTAAGGGGACACTAAAGTCAGTAACTCTAAAAGTGTTTCCATCTCCATACCTCCAAAAAATTAGTTGCTTCTATAGGAATAATACCATACTATTATATAAAACTATAAATATAATGCATAAACATAGAGGGGAATTATATGAGAATCAAAGGAGACATCATCCGTTCCGTAAGAAAACAAAAAAAACTATCACAAGTCACTCTTGCTGCAGGTATTTGTACTCAAGGAACAATCAGTAATATCGAAAATAAAAATATCTGTGACAGTCTTGAAATCCTTGATGCGATCTGCAAAAGATTGAACCTTAGTCTAGAAAGTGTTCTAGATGATAACGAAGAAAAAAAATTAACAAATTTATTGAATACAGTAGAAGAGTTATGTAATACCTTTAAGCATAAAGAAGCACAAGCTCTTTTGAAAGAATCCACGATCAACGTTTCTGATTTTCAAAATAGAGAATTGGAAATTCGCTGGTTCTATTATATGGGGATCACAAATCTCTTAGGCTACAATAATACAACTGACAGCCTATTTTACTTTTATCGTGCGGATGAACTTGGAGATGCAAATTCGATTTATGCGATCCTTTCTGTCAATAGCTTAGGAATCGTCTATGAAATGGCAGATGAATTAGATAAAGCACAAGTTTATTATGAAAAATCAATTGAAATGCTGAATAAAATGACGGTCAAAATGCCAATCAAGGCGACAAAAGTTTACTTTAATACAGCTAAATTCTATTCTTTGATCAAAAACTACGAAGCAGCTTTTGAGCTTGCTTCAAAAGGAATGGCGCTGAATAAGACCTATCAATCACTTTATATGCTGGATCTTCTAGCTTATGAAGCTGCATTCAATGCGTTTATGTTGTCGGATGATTTGATTGTCCCAGACTACAGTAGTGCGAAAGCTTTTGCTGCTTTTAATGACAATCAAAGTCTTTTGAACGTGATCAAAAACGATGAAAAAGAATTAAAGCGCTAAAACGCTACACAATATACGTCTTAAAAAATGAGAACAGATAGCGATATACCACGTTATTTGTTCTCGTTTTTTTTAGGTATAAATCATACGTTTTTAAATTATTTATTTTATATTATATATATTATTTGAATAATATATATAAGAATGTTATAATCTTTTTGTAAGCGCTACAAAAACATTTTTTAGGAGGAATTAGAGTGAAAAAGACATTGTTAAAAGCTGTTCTGTCACTTAGTTTATTGGCCGGAGGATTATTCGTTACAACCGCAGTTGCTGATGCCCACGGATATGTTTCTTCACCTGGAAGCCGTGCATACTTCGGTAGTGCTGCTGGTGGAAAAGTCAACAAAAATGTTGGTCGTGCTGAATGGGAGCCTCAAAGTATTGAAGCTACTAAAAATACCTTTATTACTGGAAAGTTAGCAAGTGCTGGTGTGACCGGGTTCGATCCTTTGGATGAGCAGACTGCTGATCGCTGGGTGAAATCAGATATTACAGCAGGTCCACTTAGCCTTACCTGGACACTGACTGCACGCCACAGAACTTCGACTTGGAACTACTATATGACAAAACAAGGTTGGAACCCTAATCAACCTTTAGACATCAAAAATTTTGATTTGATCGGTACCGTAGATGATAATGGGACGATTCCTGAAGCAAGTGTTAAACACACGGTAACTGTCCCTGCTGATCGTAAAGGCTATCATGTTATTTACGCAGTTTGGAACGTCTATGATACAACAAACGCATTTTACCAAGCAATCGACGTGAACGTAAAATAATCCAACTTATCGATCAAAAGGAGAATTTAGAATGAAAATCAAACAACTTATTCCAGCGGCTTTAATCGTTTCCGGTATCCTTGCCGGTGGTCTGTTTACCAGCACACCTGTAGAAGCAGCTGATGCTGCCAGTGATATGGTCAGCGTAGCAAATAAAAAGGTTTTAGTTGGCTATTGGCATAACTGGGCGTCTAAAGGAAGAGATGGCTACAAACAAGGAACATCGGCAAATATCTCTTTAACAGACATCAACAAAGCTTATAATGTAGTCCCTGTTTCCTTTATGAAAAGTGACGGTGTCAGTCGAATCCCGACATTCGCCCCTTACAACAAAACGGATGCAGCATTTCGTCAAGATGTAGCAACGCTGAACAGTCAAGGTCGTGCTGTATTACTTGCTTTAGGTGGAGCTGATGCTCACATTCAATTACAAGCTGGCGATGAGCAGGCATTTGCCAATGAAATCATCCGCCAAGTAGAAACTTACGGGTTTGACGGACTTGATATTGATTTAGAACAATCTGCTATTACGGCAGGTGATAATCAGACTGTTATTCCAGCAGCACTAAAAATTGTAAAAAATCACTATAAAGCACAAGGTAAAAACTTCATTATCACAATGGCGCCTGAATTCCCCTATTTAAAACCAGGTGCTGCTTATGAAAAATATATTACCTCTTTGGATGGCTACTATGACTATATTGCGCCACAATTATATAATCAAGGTGGCGATGGTGTCTGGGTAGATGAAATCATGAAGTGGATCCCACAAAGTGACGATACACTTAAGTATGAATTCCTTTATTACATGTCTGATTCAATGATCCACGGAACAAGAACATTCTTAAAAATCCCTAACGATAAATTGGTCTTAGGTTTACCAGCAAATGTAGATGCTGCTGGAAGCGGTTATGTTATCGATCCAACGGCTGTCTACAAAGCATTAGAGCAATTGAAAAAAGATGGCAACCCAATCAAAGGTTTGATGACTTGGTCAGCAAATTGGGATGTCGGCACAAATGTCAATGGTGTATCATACAACAATGAATTTGCAACAAGATATGCGCAAATTTTACAGTAACAGGTCATAAAAGAAAAAGAGAGGAAAACTAAACGGATGTTTAGTTTTCCTCTCTTTTTTATTTAACTGACGTTAATTTTTAGTACCTCTAACCATAAATTCGCCCATATCGATTAGGTCATTCGTCGTTTTTGTTCGATAAACGCCTTCTTTTCTTAAATGATGATACAAGGTAGAAATCGAAATCCCGCAGCGTTTTGAAATTTGTTCAGCGGGAAGCTTCGTGTTATGGTATAACTCAAGCGCTTCATTGACCTGATCAACTAAAGGCGGTCGACCTAAAACCACTCCTTTTTGCTTTGCAGCATTCAGTCCTGCTAAAACACGTTCCCGAATCAATTCTGCTTCCATCTCGGCAAAAGCACCCATGATCGTAAAGAAGAATCGGCCCATTGGTGTTGAGGTATCGATGTTATTTTCAATACTGACAAAATTGATATTCAGTTCATTGAACCGCTCCAGTAAAACAAGCAACTGCTTTGTTCCCCTTGCTAACCGGTCCAATTTGAAAATCACAAATGTATCGCCCGGTTCAAGAATATCTAATGCCTTGTTTAGCTCATTTCGAAAGCTTTTCCGTCCACTTTCATACTCTTTAAAAATCATATCTACACCGTAATCATCCAGTGCCTGTTGTTGTGAATCAAATTTTTGAAGATGTGTACTAACACGCATATACCCAATAACTGCCATAGCTTTTCTCCCCCTATGATAACCAAGAGTTTTCTCCTATTTTTAAAATCACCTATCATCTCTTAACTAATATTTTGCGGATCAACATAAATGGAATAATAATGTCCTTTTAACTCCAATAGTTCGTCATGTGTTCCTTCTTCAACGATTCTGCCTTGATCCATTACCAAAATCCGATCGAAATGCTTGATCGTATTTAACCGATGGGCAACGATGATACAAGTAAAGTCATACATTTTTAGTCTATTCATAATGAAGTTCTCCGAAATATTATCTAATGAGCTTGTCGGTTCATCCATCAATAATAAACTTGTTTCCTTGACTAACGCACGAGCAATCGAAATCCGCTGCATCTGACCGCCAGACAAATTCATACCGCCTTCTGAAATTTGTGTTTCCAAACCTAACGGTAAGTTCATTATGATTTCGTCTACTTTAGAATCAAAAATCGCCTGTTCCACCCGCTCTTGCGCGACATCATTTTGATTCAACACGATATTTTCATAAAGTGATGCATTAAAAATCGTTGGCTTTTGATTCACGATACTCACACAGCTTTTTATAGACGTTTCATCAATTTTACTTATATCGATATCATTAAAACGAATGTCTCCAGCACTAACATCATATAAGCCTGCCAGCAGCTTCAATAACGTACTTTTTCCAGATCCGCTTTTCCCAACGATCGCAACTTTTTCTCCTGCTGCGATCTTGAAGCTAACAGACGTCAAGATTTCTTCTTCAAAATGACTGTATTTGAATGAAATATCATTTGCTGCAATTTCATCAATACGAGTGATCTTTTCATCTGCCTGTGTTAAGCGAGGACTCTCTTTGGCTTCTAAAATCTCATTCAGCTTACCAAAATAAGAGCGCAATAAAAGTAACTCCGTATAAGAATCAAACACTGTAACGATCGGTGTGATAAAAGCTCCTGCCAATGCATTAAAACTGATCAGTTCCCCTAAAGTCACCTGACCGGCTACGACCTGCATCAATCCGATATAAATCAATGTGATCGGTAAAATAAACTGAATCGAGGTTTGAATCGTTCTGACCCAAGTTGAAAAGCGACTCTTCTCAGCCCGTAAACCAATTTGATTTTTGAACTCATTCCGCCACTTTGTATAGAACTCGTTTTCAGAGCCTGACGACTTCACGGTCTCCATTCCTTCAAACAATTCAACTAAAATACGCTGCACTTTTGATTGGGCAATCAATTCTTTATTAGTGATGCTTTGAACTCTTCTCGAGTTGACTACGGAAATCAAGCCCATAAGCAATGCACCGAAAATTGCAATCAATGTCAATTTAACAGACATGCTGATCATCAAAATCAAGTAAATAAATACGAAAAGGAAATCGACAAAAATCGTTAACATTCGCTGGCTCATGATTTGCTGGATGATCACACTTAAATTCGCTCTAAAAATCAAATCACCCGTCGAACGATTAATGAAAAAGCGCAAGGGCAGATGAATAATTTTTTGCATAAATTCTTTCATCAAGGTTAGATCGAATAAGTTTTCCAATAAAATCAATACTAAACCTCTGGCCACCTGTAAAAAATAATAGGCGATAAATAACGCCAAAATAGTTAAGCCGATCTGAAGCCCGTTGCTGACCACAGAATCTGCACCATCGATGATCATTTGGGTGATTCGTGGAACGATGATCGTCACACCTTGTATAAGCAGCGTTAATAAAATAAAAACTGCTACACGCGCTTTTTTACTCTTTAAAATATCTTTCAATATGACCCATGTCGCATTTTTTGCTTTTTTTCTTTGTGACACAGTGACATCGATATCGACTAAAATCAGTGCAATATTTGAAAAACCAGCGATGAATTCTTCTCGTCTGATTTTTTTTCTCCCTGTAGATGGATCAAGGATGATGGCCTCTTTCGCTGTTAGCTTTTCTAAAACAACGTAATGTCGCTCTTCCCAAAAGCAAATCGTTGGTGCTGTTTGTTCTTCTAAAACATCTAATTCCAGTACTCGGATCGCTTTCGTTTCGATTCCTCTATCCAGTAAAATTTGGTAAAGATTGGTTAAGGTATTCCCACCTTTGGGTACGCCATAGACATCGCGCAAGTGGCTCAAGGTCACATGATCATCATAATAATTCAATACCATAGCGGTACAGGCAAGACCACATTCACTATGTTCACTTTGCTCAATAAATGGAACTTTTTTCACCAAAACAACGCCCCCTTTCTTATTTTTTTGGTAAAGTCAGTGTTAATACATCTGCTGTTGTTTCTGGGGTATGCATTCGTAAAATTTGATGGCCGATTCCAGATAAACCAGTAAATAAGCCGTATTTAGGAATTGTCGGCAACCCTTCGAAGGTATAGGCTTGGTTCATGATTTTCGTCTTTATTTTCTCTTGTTTCTCCTTGATTTTTGCTTTCTGTTCAGCAGTTGCAAAAGTTGTTTCTCCGAAAGCATTCAAAAAGGCTAGGTCCCCTAAATTTCCATGACAGAGACAGTCATCTCTTTTATCCTGTGCAAGTAGACGATCTGCCGCAAGTTGAACCTCTGACTGCAATTTTGAATCCGTAAACCCAGTATTCAAAAGATCCAAATAAGCTAAACCAATCCCCGTAGAACCATAACACCACAAGTCATTGACCATCGGCGGTACAGGTCTGAGATCCAGCCAACCTTTTTGCTTAGGATCAAAGGTGGTACGTTCTTTGATCAAACATTTTTTTATGATCAATTCAACTTCTAGATCATCTGTAACTGTCAGCAAACTATTGGCCGCATGGATCACTCCTGAATAACCATGAGCAAATCCACCTTGCGTTACCTTGTTTAAGTCCAAATCGAATAATAATCGTTTCGCAAAATCATAATAGCGCCGCTGCCCCGTTTCTTGATATAAAAGCACAAAAACTTTAATGATCGAGGCCGTCCCGCCATTCCAGTCATAGCTTTCAATCGTTTCCGGATCATAGTTGGTCATATATTTTTCAGCAATCGATTCCGCAGCCTGCAGCAATTGCTCTTCTTTGGTCATTCTATAGGTATAAAGTAAAGGATAGACTGCTGCAAAAGAACCGTAGAATGCAGAAACACTGTCTACATAATCTTCTTCAAGTTTCAGCACTAGCTTTTCGGCTAATTGATAAGCTTCTTTAAATTGCGGCTCTTTTAGTGCATAATAGAGTTCACTGAAATACAAATACATTCCTGTAATACCATCATAAAAATTCTCGTTCATCACATTGACCACATAATTGTCAGGCGAAGATTCTTCAATATCTTTCCAAGCGATCGAATCTTCTCCCAAAAAGGCAGCTTCAAGGATTGCTTCACCAATTGCATAGGCACCCTTTTCAAAAATCGTTTGTCCAGTGATGTCTTTTAACGGAACTCGTTTTTCTTGGAGATCTGTTGAGTGATACAGGCCAAAGGATGTTTTTAAATAATCCAGCTGTTCTGTTTCTTCTTGTTTGGAGTAACCTTTGACTTTTGCTACCTCTAAATCGATTGCTCTATCAGGATACATATCCTTGATCACTTCTCCTTGACTAGCAACAAGATCACGACTGCTAGTAGGATTGAAGAAAATCGGCACGTCATGCTGAAGCATATCTCTTACTTCAAACGGCACAGGCTGAGCATTGGAATATCCATGCATCCAAAGATTTTCGAATAATTTTTCTCTTTCGATGTAGTCGACCATACATGTCGGGTGTGTGGAATAATCAAGGAGATCTCCATAGCTTTGCGTTGTTTTGATCACATTACGAACAAGACAATCTGAAAAAATATTTTCTACGATTTCCGCCAATGTTTCTTGATTATTCAGTGCAAAAGCAGAAAACTCCTTAAAGCCTTTCACAATGGTGTCGATATATGGAACAAAATCAACTTTTTCTCCGTGATACATTGGAATATTTTCAGCAGCATCGGTGATATGCTCTTGATATAAAAACTGCATATTCACAGAATCAAAATTGACAAGCTTCAAAACCTTATACGGTAATTTTTGTTCTCCCCCACTCAAAGCACTCAGTTGAATTCCTTTTGATGCACCTTCGACATCTTCTTCCGCACGTTCTTCAAAAAGATAAATCGGCACTAAACCGCTCATCACTACGGATTCACCATTCTCCTGCATTACTTTAACGATCGCATTTTGGCTGTCTGGCATTGGAAAATGATTTTGAATGATCGTTTCCAAATCGATCAATACAGGATACTTTTCAAAAGCCAGGACGTTTTCTAAATGAAAATCATTACCGTTAAGCAAATATACTAAAGCAATCGTTTGACCAAATTGACGATAATAGTGATGCACGTCTGCCTCTGTTACACATTCCAGATAAAGCAAACGTTCTTCAAACGAATAGTTTTCTTTCACTATTTTAGTTGTTAAATAAAAATCAAATGACGCATCTAATTTTTGTACCTCTGCCACAAACCGATCAAAACGCTCACTAATAGCTAAATTTTTTGGTTTATAAACAAGTTCTGATTCTCCATGAAACGTTAAAATTGCCACTGATTTCCCACGATCATGTGAATCTCCAGCACCCATTTTTAACCCAGTCAAACTAAGAGGAAGTCTTAGTTTGAAAATGTCATTCAATTCATCCTGACTTTCATCAAGTGCTTCCATCAGCTCTTTAAAGTTAACAAGCTGAAAGCTGATAGTTTCTGCATATAGCCTTGCTAATACTGGATAGTGAGCAAAAAAGTCTGCTACTTTTTCTTTTGAATCAAAACGAGAGATGAGGTACTTTTGAAACGCCTTTTTCTCATCAAGTTCCGGCTCTATTTCCAGCTTTTCTTTCGTTACGTGTAAATCATATACATAGGTTCTAAGCCCGATATCCATGAATCGATTGATGACTTCACCGACATAATCCATCATTGCGCTCGCTTGCACCTCTACTTCTGAAAACTCTTTCAAGATTTCTTTGAGCTTCCGTTCAAAATAATCGATATGCAGACGTAAGGCATAAGTAAAATTAGCTTTGCTTTCGTCAAACACGTCATTGACAAGATGATCATCCTGTTCCAAAATCTCTTGTGTCATTTGAAGCCAATCATCTGTTTGAATTTCTGAAAAAATATAGTCTTTTTCTTCTTCTGTCAATTCTTTGATGGCCAGATCAAACTCTTCTTTTGTCAATCTTGCAGACTGGAGGATTTCTTCAAATCGTTCATCCGTTACCGTAGTCGGTCGGCTTCGCCATTTTTTATAGTTTTCAAGTGATGAGGTATTCGGTGATTCTGTTTTCCCAACATAGTATTTTTTTAATAGATCATATCGTTGACGGATCGAGGTTGCTTTAGCTAAATTATTAAGACTCATAGCTAGTCTCCTTTAAATCAATTTATTTATGTAAATTCTCCTGAATTAGTTCCATATTAAAAATAAGTGCTAGATAAATTGCCTTTTTTAAAGGCAACTTATCTAGCATCGAGTTATTTTAGATTACCAACCGCAACATCTTGAAGAGCAGCAGCTATAGCTACATCTTGTAGAGTAACAGCTACTTGATGATGAAGATGATGAAGATGAAGACCAGCTCCATCCGAAGAAGCTCCCTTGTACTTTATTCATTTCTTCTGGTGTTAATTCTTCAAAAGATTTTCCAACTTTTTTTTCAGCAGTTTTGTTCATAGTTTTTTTCCTCCCATTATGTTTTTTCCTAATAATAAAGTGTGCACATTTATTATTTATCTATTTAAACTGGACGTTTGCTTTGAACACCAATCGTCCAGCTTAAAACAAAATTTAGTATTTACACCCACAGATTAAATAGATAATCTAATGATCGTAAATTTGTTTGGTTCGATTTTAAAGCTTGTTGGTTTAACAACGGATGTTGTTTTTGCTTTGATCAATGGCGCAATTTCATACTCACCAGGCGGTAAGTAAATACTGATTTGGCCAAAACTATTGGTAATAGCAGTTGTTTCTAAGGCATTACCTTTCGTACAAGTAATTTGATATTCTAAACCACTTAAAACTTGCTTAGCATCTGTACTTGAGACATAGACTAAAGCACGTCCTTGAATTTGCTTCGGTTTATTGTAGAAAACATTTTCTGCAATTTTACCGACTTCAATGGTATTGGTTTGTTGTGGAGCATCTAGTTCATAGCCGTCCGGTGCTTTCGTTTCTGCGATGACAACCTCACCTACCGGCAAGTTAGAGAAGAAGACTTCTCCATTAGCATCCGTTGTTCCTGTATGAACATTCCCATTTGAATCTGTTACTGAAAATTCAGCGTTAGGTAAAACATTTTCTGTCTCAAACCCATCTTCATCCAATGCATATTTGGTGACTTTTAGACTACCTAAGTTTTCCTTTTTCACATTGGCATGTCTGATTTCAGCAACTTTTCCAGCTTCTACCGTGATTTCATAGAAGGTTGTATCTTCTTCAAAACCAGGAGGTGCTTGTACTTCTATTACATAATATTTACCAGGCGCCAAATCATTTAGGAGAATTTCTCCATTTTGATCTGTTGTATATGTGCCTAATAATTGTGTATCTGTATCATAGACTTCAAAGACTGCATCTGCTAAATATTCGATTGGATCTGATCCTTGAACATATTTGATGATTTTCAATGAACCAGTCTCAGGTACGACTTCTTTTTTATTCAAGACTTCGATCGTTGCTTTGCCGTTTGGATCTGTTTTAGAAAGTGTGACATATTTTGGTGTCGCATCCATTTCATAACCGTCCGGTGCTTTTGTTTCGATCAATTTGTACGTACCATATGGTAAATCTGCTAAAGTAGCGACTCCGTTAGCATCTGTTGTAACTTTCCCTACTAACTGATCATTACTATCGTATACTTCGAATTCTGCTCCTGCTAAGAGCTTCCCTTCTTCATCTTTTTTGATGACTTCAAGGTTACCTGTTGTTTGTTCTTTTTTATTCACCACTGTAATGCTGACTTTTCCGTTCGGATCATTTTCAGATACCGTCACATAATGCGGTGTCGCATCTAACTCATAGCCTGCCGGCGCTTTTGTTTCAATCAATTTATAGGTGCCAAAAGGTAGATCATTTAATGTCGCTACACCATTTGCATCTGTTGTAACCGTTCCGACTAATTGGTTATTTGCGTTGAATACATTGAATTCTGCTCCTGCAAGTAATTTTCCTTCTTCATCTTTTTTGATGACTTCAAGGTTACCTGTCGTGACTTTTTTCTTATTGACAATGGCAATACTTGCAACCCCATTTGGTGTATCTTTTGAGATAGTGACATAATGCGGTGTTGGATCTAGTTCATAGCCGTCCGGCGCTTTTGTTTCAACTAATTTGTAAGTGCCATAAGGTAGATCGTTCAACGTAGCAAACCCACTATCACTTGTAGTGACCGTTCCAACTAACTGATTGTTTGCATTGTATACTTGGAAAGTAGCACCTGATAGTAATCTGCCTTCCACACTTTGTTTAACGATCAAGATCTTACCTGTAGCTTTTTTATTAGTGACATAAATCGTTACAGTTTTATTTGTTGAAGAAATCGTCACATATTTCGGCGTTGAATCTACTTCATAACCGTTTGGTGCTTGAACTTCAACTAGTTTATATGTGCCAAAAGGTAAATTGCTTAACGCAGCTACTCCATTTGCACCAGTGGTAATTCTTCCTACAAGCTGATTGTTGGAATTATATACATCGAAAACAGCACCAGCCAACACTTGATTTGACTCATTCGTTTTGACTACTTGCAGTCCGCCTTTTTGCTCTGGTAGCGGAACATTACATTTCGTCAAGCAAAGTAGTTGACCACTTCTCATTAGAGAAAAATACATACGACTAGATTCAAGCTGATAGCCGCTCGGTGCTTTTGTTTCTCGGATCGAATAGTTACCTAAAGGTAAGGTAGTTGTTTGAGCAATCCCGTTTGCATTTGACTGGATGACTTGAACAGCACGCCCCCATGAATCATAGATCGTAAATTCTGCTCCAGCTAATCTTGCATTCGTTTTTGAATCATATTTGATTACTTGAACACCTGCATAACAAGTTACGCCTAAAAATCTAGCTGTCGGCTGTTGAGTCTGTAAAACATTATTTTGGACATCACCCAAGTTGGGAAGACCAACTGTTGTTGAATTTGTTGCTGTTGACCATGTTGCATTCGTACTTGTTGCTTCTGCTGTTGGTCCATTAAGCAACCCCAACGCAATGAAAACCATGATAAATGGAATAAGTACATAACTAAGCTTTTGTTTCATACTTTAATAAACGCCCCTAACTATTAATTAATTTGAACTCTACAGACAATTAAAATGTAATAAACCATACAAGTAACAGAACCATATTTATTCAGCTCCTTCCTAATCTAAAAAAATTAATCTAAATATTAACTTTTTTAATTAGTTATTTATTTTTTTGTTATAATAACACACAGGAAGTAAATTTTTTCAGTCGGTAAAGTATTTTATACCCAGAAAGGAGATTTTTTTTTGAATAATTATGGATCATTAATAAAAAAAATCAGAATTGAAAAAGGTCTCAGCCAAAAAAATGTTTATTCAGGAATAATGACTAGACAAACTTACTACTTAATTGAATCAAATGTCAGCATGCCCTCATTCGATAAATTCTTATTGATCTTGGAGAAACTATTTCTGTCTGTTGAAGAGTTTCTTAACTTACTTGACCCAGAGTATTTTCCCGCTGAAAACCAGTTATACTACGAATTAAGTCATGCTGTTTTTAAAAAAGATAAAGCTTACCTTGAGACGTTGAAACAGCTTGCTGATCAACGCTATCAAACAACAAAAAATGAAAAGTATTATCATCTTTTTTTGATTACGCAGGCGATGCTTCAAATAAATTTTACAAACGAAGAAACACCGCAAAATCCTTCTTTACAGCAACTTATGAGCCCAATCAAAAACTATTTGATCGGTGTAGATAAATGGTACCTGTATGAGCTAAAACTTTTGAACAATTCTCTTTATTGTTTTTCGCCCTCAGAGGCGATCGCTTTAGGAACATTAGTGACCGATAAAATCGATCCTTTGAATCAAATTGAAACTTTACAAGATACAAAACTGAGAATTTATTTAAATCTCTCCTCGTTATGTTTAAATTATAAAGACTATCAACATGCCATGGATTTTTCTAAACTTGCCATCGCTAATGCACAATCAGATTATCGGCTATTTGAAATGCTTATTGCCCGCTTAAATCATGCGATTGCCCATTCAGCTGATACATCTAAACAATTGACACCTGAAATAGCAAAATACTTAGATATCCTAGAGACCTTAGATTATTGTAAAATCGTTGAAGACTATCAAAGTATTTTGCAATCAAATCAAATTAATTGATTTTTATTTGTTTTTTATATTATTACTGACCAAATTGATTTACTTTGTATGCCCAACTATAAGGTCTAGGTGATGTTTCTTTGTCACCATCGTTAGTTGTTCCCAATTTTGGTGTAATAAACATCGTCAGCCAGTATTCTTCGTTCGTTTGATAATCTAGTTCTGCCTTATTCGTTTTCATTAATCCACTCGTATTACTTGAAATATGTGTTGTATTCAGATTCTGATTCGTTGAAGAAACAATATATCCTGCAAATTGATAGTATTCTGGAATGATATCGCTAATAGATACTTTTGTTTCTCCTTTTTTCAACATAAGTTCATATTTCATAAATAGGGATTCAGATACTTCGGCTGGCGTATCTTTTGTTGTGCTTTTAGAAATTATATTGCTCGTTTGATCAGTGTTTTCAATATCAGATGTAAAATATCCTTTTGAAGGGATCACCAGCTCTTCATTTGGGCCGATTACAGCTTGTCGAATATTTAGATACACTTTTCTTATTTGAGCGATTCTTGTATTTGTGACAATGATTTGTTGATCGGTGTATTGTCCATTTACCGAATCGAATTTGAAGACATCTTTGGTTCCTGCTGTTACTTGTCCGTTGATCTCTATTTGCGTCTCATAGTCTTGTGTCGACTTTAGTAGTTCTTCAATCGTGTATTCTTGACTAGCTTTCCATGGATGGACGATTTTTTTCACTTCAGTCGGGAAAAGTGTAAATGTATCGTTCCCTGTATATTGATCATTCCCATATTTAAAATCAAACGAATCAGACTTCTCTGTCACTTCCTTACCGTCTTCATCCAGGAGTTTCTTTTGTAAGCTTACAATAATTGGTTTGACACTAGGGACCTCAAATTCTGACGGTATGACCGTATCATCGTATCTTTTGTAAACGATCGTTGTTTTGCCATTTGTTTTAGCTAATCCATTTGTATCGATCACATTAGGTTTTAAGACATCATTTGTCGCATCTACTCGATAGGTCATTTCCGCATACATCACATCTTCATCTGGATCATTTGAAACAGGCGTTTTGAGTGTTCCTACATCCCAATTGATCGTTTTTACACCTAAAACATCCTTCGCTTCAGAATTCCCTTGAGTGACAGACTCACTGCCATTCATAACAAAACCTGTTCCCATCGGATCTACGACATGGGCTGATTTGATGGCACCGACGATTTCACCGGCAATGCCACTTAAAATGTCATCTAAATTATCTGCAGTTGCAGCAAAACATTTATCTTCTGATGAGGCAATTTCTTTCAAGGTCTGATTCCCCGTTTTGATTTCATCATCTTGAGAAGCGGAATCTAAATCCACACCGATCGTATAGAAATCTGTTACTAAAAAGTCACCATTCGACATTTTTTCGTTTTTAGTAATGGTTGCTTGAGCAATCGCGCTATGTGCATGATTGGCCATCAAACGATTTTTAGAGCCTGTGGGCATTTGCTCATATTCTGGTGCAAATGCACCAATACGATATTTAGCACCATTTCCGTAAGGTTTACTGTAGTCAAAATTGGCTTCTGGAATCGTTTTGACACTTTCATAATAGTTATATCCTGCAGCACCACTAGGATAATCAAAAAGCTCCATCCCGCTTAATTGGTTATAAGGTGCAGTAGGCGGATAGCTATAGGTTGGTACTCCATCAGAAATAAGTACGATGTTTCTCTTTTCTCCAGTAGCTTTTGCCATGACTTCTGTTGCAGATTTGATTCCAGCTTGTGTAAAGGTTCCTCCGTTGACAACGGGTTCTAATTCTTTGATTTTATCGATCAATAGACTTTTATGGGCGTAATCAACAAATTGATCACTCCATCCAGCCTGATTGAATGTATAATTCGTCACAGTGGAATTATAAGTAACTAAAGCGATTCGATTGACATAATCTTTGTGGAGCACCATGTTTACAAATTTTTCTGCGGCGCTCTTAGCTTTGATCATTCGATCATTTTCTTCCATACTTCCTGAAGTATCAATGATTAAAACAATATCCGTTGGCGGCGGTGGAAATTGATTACGTCCTTCGATCCGAACGGTGATATCCCACTGGTTGACCATACCCTCTACCGGTTTAGCGGTCTTACTCAATTTCACTTCCCCAGGTTGAAGATCAGTCTTCAAAGCAGCTTTGATAGGCGCATTCGTATATAAGAGTGCCGACTGTGCAAAATAAACTAATCCAATCAAACTTGCAACAATCATCATCCAATGAAAAAAACGTAATTTCTTTCTTCTTCCCTTTTTCATGAGTGCACCTTCTTTCTCTAGATTTTTACTCTTATTGACCGCTTGTTTGTCCTTTCAATGCATTATCAACATCTAAAAGCGGGCCGGTGGTCGGTGTCTCAGCGTTCCACCAAGCATCTCGATAAGAATATTTCGTTGTTCCGATGCCTTCTGCTTTGATTTCAATGGTCAATGAAACATTTTCATATTCCTCTGTAATTGCCGCCTGATTCATTTTTACTTTCGTAAAAAGAACTGCTGTCTGTTCATTTTTCGCTAGTTTCTTTTTATAATAGAAATAACCATCCTGTCCGTTGATCCAATCTGTCAGATTGTAATCGATCGTCAAAACCGGGTTGCTTCCTTCTGTAGTAGCTGGCAATAAGAGCGTTGAACCATTCGATTGTTGTTTGGTGATACTTGGTAAAGCTAACACTCGAATAAAGATATCCTGTTCACCAGTATTTGTTATCTGGACTTTTTTTGAATATTCTTTATCTGGCTCAAAAATACTTGGCGGATCAAATTCTTCTTTGATCTCTGTCTGAACATTTCCTACTCTAAAATCATTTTCTTTTTGATCACTATCTGTTAAAGCTGCATACGTTCGATGCAATCCCAATGACACCATCACCAAAATGATCGCTGCGCTCGTAAGTAAAAAGAGGGATTTCGCTATTTTAATTTTCTTTTTCGATTTTTTTGTTTTCAAAATGGCTCCTCCTCTTTTTAGTCACTTAGCCGATCTTTATATAAATTGGCTGCTGGGCTTGACGGTGTGATCTCCCAATTACTCAACAAAATTTGCGTGGCATCGTGAGCGTCCATTACTGGTTCTAACTTATAAAGAGCTCCCTTAAATTTGTTTGGTGCACTTTGATCCAGTGAAACACTCTCAACAATCGGTGTTGTTAAGTCATTTGGCTCTAATAATTCTGAGTAATAAAAATAACCATCTTGATATAGCCAGTAGTTTTGTGTCCCACTTGCTGGCAAACTTTCGTAGATATTCGTTGGAAAGTTCACTTTGAACCATTTCAAATCTGTTCCGTTGCGAGCAGCATCTTTGAACTTGTATCGATCTGCGGTATTAGCTGGGATCACTGCACTTTTAGCAATATAATAATGTCCATCATAAAGATATGTCCCGCCTCCTGCTGCTGCATTTGCCCAGTTTTTTGGATGCTCTATTTCTGCAATCGGCTGTACGGCATTGGGCGAAAGAGCTAAATTCCCATTCCCTGTCTGATCTGCCACATCTATTTTGAACATCAGTAAATATTCATATAAGCTGATCCGAACAAAGGCAGGCATGTTTCCAGTGTTTTTGACACGAACGACTTTTTTTACTGTCATTCCTGACTGCCATTCGAAATCCGGGACGAAATCTTCAACGATTTCAGCTGATAACCTCGCTCCCACAAAATGGTTGTTTTCTTCGTCTTCTGAAACGAACCAAGCATATGTACTTCCTAGAACCATCAAACCAGAAAAAAGAAACGCGCAGACTGCAATGATTAGTTTGGCATGGAGTTTAAACTTTTTTCTGCGAGTATTTTTTTTCTTTTTCGCTAACTTCTTTTTCACACGCTATTTCCTCCTGTCTTTTGATCGTTCTAAGAAATCCATTTTTTATTTTTCTTTCCTTGCTCATTTTTTTTATGCTTCAAGATCAATAGGACGATCAAGATCAAAAATAGGCCAATACACATGAATAACAAAGCTTCACGCCATTGTTCACCTGTTTTTGGAAATGACAGTCGATCTTTTACTGTGTCAATGATATTTTTAGGCTTGTCTGGTCCTTTTGTATCTGGTAATTCTGTTTTAACTGCTTTAAAGTTCCAAATATTTTCGACTACGTTCTTTTTGAAAAAATCCCGATTTGTGTAGGACTTACCATCCAACTCAAATTTGGCTTCTAATAAATGAGTATCGCCTCCCTTATAGATGCCTAAATTTAAGGGATTTGCTTTATCTTGTAAATTTCTTGCTTTACTAACACCTGACAAAGGTCCTTGATACACTTCTTTTCCATCAAGAAATAAACTCATTTGAATAGCTTTGGATAAATCAAGATTTCCTTCGATCAATGTCGGTTTACTGCTAGTCATGGTTAATTGATACGGGATATCTTTCTCCACATTGATGATCGTAATTTTAGTAGACCATTTTTTACCAGGTGCGACATCACGAATATCGATCAAGTATTTCCCATCACTATTGACTTTAATTCCTTGGTCATCGCCAACTACCATCCCAGAAGGAAGAGCGGACTCACCTCTAGCTTCAACAGGTTTAAAAGCAATCAATAGGCTAAATATCAATATAAGCCCGATCAAAAGCTTTCCTTTCCCCCTGTGCTGATTCTTCATCCTTCTTCCTCCTTAAAATAGATAGTTGTTTCTTTTTATTATTTAGCTGGTACTAAAGCTTTTAGTGCAGTTGCTAATGGGTCATTGACGCCTGCTGGCAACCATTGATCTACAGCATCTTTGTATGCTGAGATTCCTTGACCTTTAACAGTTAAATCGTAGATTAGTTTGCTGTATTCATTACCAGCAGTTCCAAGCAATTTAACAGCGTCCATCAATTGTGATGTATTTACGCCTGGTGCAACAACACTTGTGTAGTAGAAGTAACCATCAGCAGCATTGAAATACCATTTGTCAGCAACTGTAGGATCTGTTGTAATATTGTTGAATGATACTTGAATATTTCCAGAACCTGTAGCAGCTGGTGCATTCCAAATTAAAGTACCGTCTGCAGTGAATGTTGGTGTGTAGATCGGTGCATCTGTCCAAGTTCTTTCGTCTGCAGCATTATATTCTAATGAAACATAGCTTAATGATGGTGTGCCTGATTTCACTTTGATTTGATTAGACGCATTACGTTCAAATCCGTCAACTCCGCTAGCGTGGTAAAGTATGCCGCCTTTTTCAAACGCATAACGGTACGTATAAGTTGTTTTTGTGCCGACAGTTTCAGCTTTTTCTTTTACTTTTAATGTATAAGTTCCACTGAATTCACCCGCAGCAACAGTTAATGTTGGTGCAGCTCCATCAAAGACAGAATCTGTAAATCCTGCTGGTGCGTCTGTTCCTGGTAATACATAAACAGTTTTGCTTGTTTGATTTTCAAGCTCTGCACCTGTTGTTTGTTTTGCGTTATGATCTTTCAATAATTGTAATGACTCACTTAAAGATACACGGATCAATGTGTCATATTTACCAATATTGGCAATTGCCACATCTTTGTTTACTTCTGAACCTGGTTCCCATTCGGTCGGCGGTTCAAATGTTTCCACTACCTCGATATCTTTTCCTGTTGCGATTTGACCTTCAAAGTGGTTGGTTTTTTGGTCCTCACTCGTGAACCAGGCAAATGTCGCTGCCATTACAGCAACAAGCGCAAATCCGCTTGCTAAGGCCAATATTTTTTTCTTCTTGTTTTTTTGCATCTTTTTACTTCCTTCCCCAATTTTTTTATATAATTCACCTTTTGATCAAGTTGAAGTCGAGATACTCTTTTCTTCTTGATCAAAAAGAAATTACCGTTATTTGTTTAAAATGTAATAGCGAATAATCGTGATAAAACCAAAGACTGAAACTAAGAAAATGATCGACACCAGTAGATTTTCACTGACAAAGTTCAAAATGCCGCCTACTTTAGGTATCGCAAAAACTTTTTTACCAACTACTTGTTTTTCACTTATAGGGACGTCCTCCGCTTTATTTGCATCTCCTTGTGTGATATAGTAGGTCCCTTTGGTATCACCTAAATGATCCATTTTCTTTTTTACTCTATGTGTCAAAAAAGCAGTGCTGTTGATGCTAGGCTTAAAGGTAATGATGTCTCCCACCTTTGCTGAGTCACCTTCAATATTTTTCACGACAATAATGTCTCCAGAATGAAAGCCGCCTTTTTGAGTTTTAGGATCTCTTGGCACCATTGAATCAGTTAAAACACCAAAGAAACGATAACCAAGAACACTTCTGTCTGAACTCTTGCTTGTTGCAAACAATATCGATCCAATAACCATGAATGAAATAAAACTATAAAAGAAAACATTAAAAATAAATGTATACAAGGGATTTCTCTTTTGCTTTGGAATCGGTTTTCTTCTTTCTGAATGTCCCTTATTTTTACTCTTTTTAGAACTAGGAGGTGATTTTCTCGCTTTCTTTTTTGGGTTTGATTTTTTATTTTCTGAATTTATTTTATTTATGGATTGTTTTGATGATTTTATTTGCGCATTGCCTTTTTTTTTCTTCCTTTTTTTCTGTTGCTCTTCTACCATTTATCAAACCCTCATTTCGTCCACAATCACCTTGTTTTATTCATTCATGTTTATTAGAACCACACACTGTTAGCTTAAGAAAACCAACTTATCGCTGATATCATCATTTAATCTACTTGAGATTACCTATTCCTCAACATTCTTATCTGATCAAAGCTTCCAAAAAACTAATGATATTGAGAAAATCAACTAAAACGCAAAAAAGAAATACAGCGATCAGCATAAAGCCCATCAAACCGTATTTCTCGTGTGTTTCCTCTAAAAGTAAAAACTGGTATTTCATTTCTATAAAAAACATTAGTTTATTATAGAGAAAATCGAAAGTCAATATCATTTTAAAACTTTTTTTACATTTTATTTTTCATTTTTTATATAATCGAAAATAGCGGGAAAAAGTAGGTGATTCACATACATTCTTAAGTCAGATTGAGCTATTATACATATAAAATCAGTGTTCTAATTACATGCATAGAGCAAAAAATTTTATCTTTTATCGTTTTATATAGAATAATTCCTCGACCTTCGATTTCAAAAAAACAGATTTATAATATATTTCATTATAATTAAACAGGGGTGTTTAGAAATGACAGTTATCGGCTATATGCGCGTCAGTACACAGCAGCAGAAATTTGATTCCCAAAGAAAAGCTCTTGAAAAGTATGGTGTGGACGTGATCTACAAAGAAAGAGAAAGCGGGCGAAAAACATCTAGAAGTGAATTGAATAAGGCTCTAGCTCAATTAAAATCGGGAGATACGTTAGTCATTTTCAAGCTAGATCGTTTATCCAGAGGGACAAAGCAACTGTTAAGTTTATTAGAAGAGTTTGACCGGAAAAACATTCACTTTGTAAGCATCCAAAATAATATCGATACCTCTACACCGATGGGACGCTTCTTTTTCACGATCATGGGGGCCTTTGCTGAGATGGAGGCAGAATTGATCAGAGAAAGGGTGATTGCAGGTTTAGATGCTGCGCGAGAAAATGGAAAACAACTGGGACGACCGCCGCGTACGAAAGAAGTCCAACAGGCTCTGAAGCTTTATACCGAATCTGAGTTATCCGTTCCTGAAATTGCAGAAAAGTGTGACATCTCTATTCCAACTGTCTACCATCATATAAAGAAGCAAAATCTACATAGAAAAGTTCATTAAACAAAAAGTCAGCTTAGACTCACTCGGCCGATGATCCAAGCAGCCTAAGCTGATTTTTCTATTTTTTAGACTAAGCAATCAATTTTAATCCAATGACTGACGATAAAATGACTCCAATGAATAAAATTCTCCGCCAATCTTTTGATTCCCCATAAAGGATCATACCTAAAATTGCTCCACCTGCCGCACCGATCCCCGTCCATATTGCATAAGAGACGCCCATCGGTAACTGTTTCATTGCCAAATATAGAAAAATAAAACTGCTGGCAAAAGCTAAAACCAATAAAAGCAGTGATCTACTATCTTTTTTTTGATTAAACCGATTGATCGAAGCAACACCTAACATTTCAAAAATTCCAGCAATGACTAAAAAGAACCAACTCATTTTATTCCTCTCCTTTTTCACCTGTCACAAATTTCAATCCCATAACACCAGCTAATAAAACAATGATCAGTAAGATCTTGCTGATTTTGAATTCTTCACCGAAAAATAGAATGCCTGAAATAACCGTTCCTGCTGTCCCTAAACCGACGAACACAGCATAAGCTGTTCCGACCGGCAGTGTTTCACCCGCCTTTATCAACGCATAGAAGCTGATAAAGATGAAAATACCTGTCAGCAACAATTGCCACCAGTTAGAACTATGCTTCATTCCAATCACCCACAGCACTTCAAAAAAAGCACCCACGATCAATTTTATCCAATCTTTATTCATTACAAATCCTCCTGACTTTAAATAAACAGTCTGTCCGATCAACTAAAAAAAGCGTCAACCAACAATTCCATCTACGGCCTAAGAATTGTTGATTCACACTTTGAGTGACAAGTTGCCGGCGCAACCTGTCAAAAGTCTTTATTTAATTTGTTCGTTCAAACTGATTCTCATTCTACGCCACAATAATCCAGATAGCAATAGAGATACTATTTTTTCTATTAATTTCTAATGAATAGAATCAGTCTATTTCTGTGAAACTATTTTCACAGGCTGAAATTCTCAAACTAAAAATCTCAAAAAAAGCTCTTGATAATACCTATTTTACTATTATTATGAAAATCTTTTCGTTCTGTCAAAAAGTTCATTTCAAGCTAAGAATTTCTTAAAATATAACGTTCAGGATTTTGTAAATCCAAACAACATATGATACACTTACGTTATCAAAAAAAGATTCTAAGTGAATCGGTTAACGTTGATATTACTTACTTTAGGCGGTAGTAATATCAACGTCTTTCTTTATCTCTACAAATTATAACACACAAAAAGCTTTTTGAAAATATACATAGACCTTTGGTAACAAAAAAATCCTGAAATCGACTGTCGGGATTTTTTTGTTACCTAAAAGTGTGCATTATTATGCTAATGCACCCATTGGATCCCAAGGTGCTAACATGATAGGCTCTTGTTTCCAAACCTCTTGTAATTCTTTAGATAGCAACTCTTTACGCACTACGATTTGGTACGTATATTCATCCATCCAAGCATCACTCATCACGAAGAAGCCTTTATCACCAACTTTTTCTCCCCAGCTATTTTCAACTTTCCATTTTGTAGACACACCATTGATTAAATCAACACCTGTCAAGACCATTGCATGTGTCATTAGGCTTTCACCAAAATCCAAACGCTCTGCCTTCGTCATTGTAAAATCGATATCAAAAAGATCATTCATCTCATAAGCATCTAACGACATGATTCCGCTATCTCTAGTAGAAGATTGGCCCACATCACACCCAAACCAAACAGATTCTCCTTGTTCTAATTGAGCCGCTGCTAGTTTTTTAAAGGTTGTCATATCTACATTGATATATTTCACCGCTTTACTGCCGACCACGTTACCAAGCATTTCAACAGTATAGGTCTTGTTGTAAGGCTTATCCGCTGTCGGTGCATTGATCACGCTGACATAGTCGTCCAGATCAACACCAACATATTTTTCATAGAAGGACTGCGGAGTCAATCCTTGATCCAAATGATAATTTTTTTCCTCATCGCGGTATTCAAAATCAAAGGTTTCTGGCGGTGTTCCCAATGAGATCGCCAAGAAATTATAAATTTCTCCCAGCATTCTTTCTTTTGCTGCCAGCACTTCTTCTATTGTTTTACCATTATGGATCAGCTCGCGAAGAGTGACTGCATCTTTTCTTAACTTTTTATTTAGATAATTATTTAAATCACGAGAATTAGAACTGTTGCTGCTTTCCGGCATCGCAGTTTTTGGTACAACACCATATTTTTGAAAAATAGAGACGATCATATCCCACTGTCCGCCATCTTGTTGTGGTGTTGCTAAAAGGAAAGCTACTTTGCGGCTGTCTAATTCTTGATCAGCAGTTGCAATGATATTTTCATAAAAATAGTTGGATTTCTCATATTTATCCCAGAAAAAAGTATAATTTTGAGAAAGTTCAAAATCTTTCAAGTTAAAGCTGTTGATCATTTTGTGTCTAAACGTATTCAGTGCTGCAAACATCCAGCAACGTCCACTTTGTTTTTGGTTTGCTACTTTCCCAGTCGCAAGATCTACAGAAAAGACAGGAACGTTATTCACCTCTGCTGCTTGATTCTGAGCTGAAGCGCTGATTCCATTTTTTACGACACTTCTTTGCAACGCATTTTGCTTATTGTTTTCTGCAAAAGCAGCGCGAAATTTTTGTGTCATTGTTGGTTCGATTATTGACATATTCATTCATCCTTCCACTTTTTCATCGTTCTTTTTTATTATATGCCTGATGATTCATTCTCACAAGTTTTTGTAAAAAGTCATTGCTTTTTAATATCATCTGTATTAGTATATATAATACAAACAATACAAAAGAGGTGAAATCATGTTATTGGAAATAGATACGCAAAGTCAAACGCCTATTTATCAACAGATCTGTAATCAATTGATCATCGGAATCGCTAAAAATCAGTTGCAGGCAGGAGAACAATTACCATCTGTTCGCCAAATGGCAGATGAAATAGGTGTTAATATGATGACTGTGTCAAAAGCTTATACATCATTAAAGGCAGACGGCTATATTTTAACTGATCGACGCAATGGGACGATAGTCGCTGATCGGCAATCACCGACATCACAATTTCAAGAATACGTTTCTGAACGATTGGATTTATTATTAGCTGAAGCCGTTATCCATCAAGTAACCGAAGAAACTATCCAAAAAAATGTGAAACAGATTTATCAAAAATTTGACCAATAAAGGTGTGTTAAAAATGAATTTTTTATTATATGTCATTCTTGTAGGTGTTGGTTTTTTAATGGCTTTTTCAGGAAGGATCCCTGCCAATCCACACAAAAACATCGTTTTAGAAACAACGTTACCAAAAGAAAAACTCCAAGATCCGCAAGTTTTAGCTGTTAGTAAGTTGTATAAAAAACGGTTACTCCAATGGGCTATCGCTTTTTTATTTATTGCTTTACCTGTGATCTTCATTCCTTATGATTCATTGACCATGATCTATTTTTTAACTGTTCTATTTGGCTTTATCGGGACTTTTTTCTACTTGGAAGTGATCTATATTCGTAAAATGACTGCCGTCAAAGTTCAAAATAAATGGTTTTTACCTACTCAGCCGATCTTGGTAGATACTAAGCTTGTTGCCAATAAGAACCGCAAATTGATTAGTGTTTGGTGGTTTTTACCAAGCTTTGTACTCACTGTTGCTGGAGCTATTTATTCATTGATAGCTGTCGGTAAAGATAATGGTTCTTGGCTGCTTTTCTTTATCAGTCTATTCTTATTTGGCTTTTTCTTGCTTTTCTATTATTTTATCAGTCGTTTACCTGTTAAACCTTTGACAAGCGATGAAGCGATCAATCAACAGGTCAACGATCTAATGCGGCACCACTGGTCTGTCTTGATGGCTGTTTCAGCTTTGGTTTTGAGTCCATTACCTTTTATAGCTGGTTTGTCTGTCATTTTACCTTATGAACAAATGATGCTTTTGACTTTTGGTTTTGTTCTAACAATCTTACTATTTATTGTATTCACCTTCTATTATCTATTTTCTTCTCGTAAGAAACAGGATCAATTGATTTCTTTAGCAGAAGAATATCGCTATAGTGATGAAGACCAATACTGGAAATATGCGATTTATATCAATCCTAATGATAAAAGAATTCTTGTTCCTGACCGCATCGGTATGAATATTACAACAAATCTAGGGCGCCCAGCTGGAAAAATCATCATGAGCCTCGTCGGACTTTTTGTTTTCGGTGCACTCATTGCCGTTAGCATCCCGATGCTGATCAGTGATTTTTCAGCAAATCCATTTGAACTATCAACTTCTCATAACGGCATCCATTTATCTGCGCCATTTTCTAAGAATAGAGAAATCGAGTGGGAGGAGATCAAGTCAGTACAGTTAGTCAATGAACTGCCAAAAAATACGATTCGCGTCTATGGAACGGCTACTGAAAATTACCTAACTGGAGAATTTCAAGTAGATGATCACCCTGCGTATCTTCTCGTCTATCGAAAAGAACAACCGATCCTAGAAATAGAAACGAAGGATAAGCGTTATTACTATACAAATAAAGATAGTCAATTGACTAAAAAATATTATAAAGATATTCAATCTATTCGTGACAAATAGTAAAAAAGCAACCAGTCCAGAACAAAACTAAAAAACAGTTTTGTTCTGGACTATACTTTTTAATAGATAGTGTCAAAAGTTAGATTCTCGGATTTTTACGCCAATCGCTCGAATCTAAGGAGCTTTGACCTCATTCTCTCGTTATTTTCTGAAAAAGACATTACTGGATGACTTTTGACTTTGATTGTAGCTTAACTACTGAATAACCCATTCAACTCTTCCCTACTAGTATTTCTAGCTAAAGATACGATTTCACTATTTTCTATATGCTGCATGCCTTTTCACTTCATCTCTACTCTCACAAAACATTATTATAAGTGATCGTTCAATAACCAAAAATAAGTAAAAAATTGCACTTTTTTCTAATTATATTTTGACATATTCCTTTTGTATGATTAAACTGGTCTTAACGAATAGGAGTGATGAGCAAATGACTGTATTCAGTTTAAGAGACTATCAACGTTCTGACTTAGAAGAATTGGTGGCGTTATTTAATTCAACCGTTCAAGCGATCAATAAAAAAGATTATACGGAACAACAAATCGAACAATGGGTGCAGCCCACACCTGACTATGAAAAATGGGATGCTGTCTTAACTTCTACTTACACACGTGTTGTACTAGTTGGTATGAAAATCGTCGGCTTTGGAAATATATCAAAATCAGGTAAACTTGATTATTTATATGTAAGCAAAGAATGGATCGGTTATGGCGCAGGAAAATTATTAGCAAATGATTTGATTGACTATGCATTTAAAGCAGGAGCGAAGGAAATTACTGTCCACTCTTCGATCACAGCGAAATCATTCTTTGAATCACTTGGCTTCAAGGTAGTGAAACAAAATAACAATTATCGTAATGGTGTGCTCTTGCTAAATTATTTGATGGTCTATGCTAAAGAAAGCACGCCTAATACAAAATTCTTTCCTTTTATGTAAAAAGGAGCCTTAGACAAAACTGTTTTTTAGTTTTGTCTAAGGCTCTAATTCCGAAAATGGCGAGAAAAAAAGCAGCTCCTTTGGAAAAAAGAAGGAGCTGTTTTTTTCTCAGCCGTTTTTACATTAAGCAACCGTAAATTTTGTTTCTGACAGAGCTTGCTGTAGCTCTGTATTTGAAATTTCTCGATCACTTGTGATAGAAGCAGATTTTTTTTCAAGATCAACTGCGGCTTGTTGAACACCTGCAATCGATTCAAAATTTTCTTTGACGATATTTACACAGCCGTCACACTTCATTCCATTGATCGTTACTGTTTTTTCCATGTATAAACACTCCTTAATTATTTTAGTTTTATTTGATTAATGAACATGATGACACTGACATTGACCAGGAATACAGTTACAAGGAACAACTTCAACAGCCGTTTTTCTTTTCTCTTGCAAAAGACTTTCCAGCTGGTCGATATCTGAGAAACTTAAAGTACTATTATCGATGATCGATTCTAATACCTTTCCCACTTTTTTACTACAGATTTTTCTTAATAAATCTTCTGAGAGAACTTCGATGCTTCTACGCTCTTCTACTAACGGAAAATAGGTAAATTTATTTCCATTGCGCTTTGTTCCGAGCATTTCTTTTTCTACTAGTCTACTAAGCAACGTCTTCACAGTCGTACTTTTCCACTCAGTCTTTTCATTCAAAACCTCAGTGACTTCTTTACTAGTTGTCTCTTCTTTAGTCCAAACAACGCGCATGATCTCCCACTCTGCATCGGTGATCGCTGAAGTCTTTTTCTTATCAGACATAGGAAGTCTCCTTTACTCGTATCCTAAAAACAACTACATTCGTAGTCTTTTTATATTCTAATAATAGCTGTTTCTTACATCTTTGTCAACAGATGATTCTTTTTTCTTCTGATTTATCTGATTTGAAAATAAATCATGGTATTAAATATAGGACCTTCTTCAACGAACCGCTTTGATCAGTGTATACTCATATCGTTCCCTGATTTGTGAAAGCAACTTGTTTTTTTTATTAAGTGAAACCTATTATACTTAATTGAACACTTGAGTTTAATTTGGTTCCCTTAATGATCATTTCTTAGTACAATAATTACTTTTTAGAAAGAGGCATTTTTATGAATACAAACGAAACAATGCATAGTTCTACCGCTAGACTTACTGGTGCTGCCTTACTTTTATTGATTGGCTTCTTTAGTTTAACAACTATTTCTTGGGCTTGGAGCGGCCTTTTTGTCGGAGGTATTTTGGCTTGGCTTTTAGCATTTGGAAAAAGCAGTAAACAAGCTTTTAAAATGCCTCATAGATTATGGTTGATCCCCGTTGGTGTTATTAGCTATTTTATTATCGGACTTTTAGTAGGGCTACTTGCACAAGCTATCGGATTCAATTGGGCAGCAAGCCCCGAATCAGGTAAGCTAGGCTCAATCATTTTTATGATCCCTTTTATGTTGATGGGTGAGGAATTACTTGGTATCGGTGTCTTAGAAGGTTCGTTGAGTTCAGGTTTATCTTTAAGAAGCAGTACTTTGTTGAGTGCCCTTATTTTTGGTCTTCTGCACATCCCTTCTTATTGGGACGGCTCATTATTTTCAACAGTTATGCATGTATTATTATTACAAAGTGTTGCCCGTTTGATTTTAAACTTGATCTATCTAAAAGCTGGAAAAAGCATCTGGGCTTCTTGGATCACCCATTTATTGATCGATTTGATTGCTTTATCTATAGGTTAATAAGTAAAAAATCATTTGTTAAAAAAATAAGATCGGCCTGTCAAACTCTCCATGACAGACCGATCTTATTTTTATTGTTTCGAGTAAGTTGTATAAACCATATTGTTTTTTACGTAAACATTTTCGACTGTGAGATTGATTGGACCGTTAAATTCGTTGAACAAAGGAATTCCTTTACCTAATATTACTGGTATTGTTGTAATAATGTAGATATCAATCAAATTTGCTTCAACTAAAGGTGCAATAATACTGCCGCCTCCAACGATCCAGATTGCTTTTCCTTGTTCTTTTGCTAATGTTTTGACCAGATCAACTGGTTCTTGATTTGTAAAGATAAGGTTTTCTGAATCATCTTCCGTACGACTTGTGATAATGTAAGAGGTTTGCTCCTCGTATGGATACTGGCCAGGGGCTAATTCATTCACCACTTGGTCATAGGTCGTCCGCCCCATTACTACTGTATCGATTTTTGCCATCAATTCTTGGTAGCTTGTTTCATCTTCAAGCAATTCCGCTCCGCCACCTAAAAAATCAATACTACCATCCGTCTCAGCGATATACCCATCTAAACTTTCTGCAATATATAAAATAATTTCCCTACTCATTATGCTCCCCCTTTAAAGTAATCATGCCAGTCTACTCATTGTACTAGATTTGTTTTTCTAGTCAATCAGTTTGTCTACTTCGTTGGATTTGAAATGGAGCCCTATTTTACGATCGCATCATAGCCCATTTTTTTGATTGCTTTTTGAGTCGTTTCTCCCAAACAATAGAGTACTGGCATCTTTTCTAGTCTTAACTCTGAAAATATAGTGAAAAAACGAAGCCACAACGATGGGCTAGCAAAATATACGGCTGCGAATTCTTCTTCATTCAAGTATCTACGCAGTCTTTGTTTACTTTCAGCTGGAAAAAAGTTGATATAAATAATTGGTGTGTACAATGTATGTCCTTGTTTTAGCAAAATTTCTTCCCAAGCAGCATCAGCTAAATTACTTTTAGGATAAAAAATCGACGTAAGTTTCGTCTGATGCTTTAGCCAAAAATGAAACAAGCTCTTTTTAGTTGGTTCTGGTGCTACTAGAAAAATTTCTAATTGATTGTTCAGCAGTATATTTGCTGTTTTAGTCCCAATAACAGCAAATTTTTTTGAGTGCAGCTGTTGCATCATCCCATCTTTTTTCACTTGTTCTAAAAAAAATTCAGCTGCATGCTGACTCGTTAAAAAGATCCATTCGCATTGTTTTAACTCATCACCAAATGTAGGATAGACATGCCGCTTTAAACCAATCAACGGTATTTCAACAGTCTCAAACCCTTGCTCTTGAAAATAAACTCGATCCTCTCTATTGTCTTCAATCATTCGCGTTAAAAGTATTTTTTTCATTTTTTTGCCTGATTTATCTTTTCTAATAATCTTTTCGCCATCGTCTGTCCAACACCGGTTACTTCCTCTACCGTCGTCATTTCAGTAAATGATCGTTCTAGTTCTTTATCTCCCAAAAACCCTGAAAACTGATACCCTTGGTTTGTTTTTTCAGCATAAGCACCGATAGGAATATCACAATTTCCATTCAATTCAGCTAAGAAAGCGCGTTCTTCCATAACCAATTTTCTTGTTAAAGAATCATCGACCTGACCTAAAAATGCGATCATTTCTAGATCATCACTACGACATTCTAGCGCTAATGCTCCCTGGCCAACCGCTGGTATACACTGCTCACAAGTCAAATGAATATATGGATAGCTAGGTTCTTCAAACCAGTTTAGTCGTTTTAATCCAGCAGTTGCTAAAACAATAGCATCAAGTTTTTCTTCCTCCATCCGCTTCAAACGAGTACCTACATTGCCACGAATCGATTCTACTTGTATGTCTTCTCTAAGCTCTTTCATTTGAAATTCACGTCGTAAGCTGCTTGTACCGATTTTTGCCCCATAAGGCAGCTGATCTACTGTGTCAACTTCACGAAAAATCAGGCAATCGGTTGGATCACTCCTTTTTGGTAATGCTGCCAACGTTAATCCATCGACCATATTTGCCGGCATATCTTTTAAACTATGCACAGCAAAATCGATCGCGCCTAATAGCAGAGCTTGCTCTACTTCATTGACAAATAATCCCTTACCGCCGATTTTAGATAGGCTAACAGAAAGTAACTGATCTCCTTTAGTAGTCATAGGCACAATTTCAAAAGTAACATCTTTTTGCACCGCTTTTAATAATTCTAAAACAATCATCGTTTGTTTCATAGCTAGTGGACTATTTCTAGTACCGACACGGACAGTTTTCATCTTTTTTACTTCCTTTATGTTTTCTTATCCTATAATCATACTAGATTTTACTTGTTTGACAACTGACGTGTACCTACTTTGTAGGCCAGAAAATATAATCCTGCCACAAAAAGGCCGCCGCCAACGATATTCCCTAAATAAACACTGACCATATTTTGACCAAAAGCTGCCCAAGTATTTCCTCCTAGAAAAATCCCCATTGGAATCAAGAACATATTGGCTACCACATGCTGATATCCACAAATTACAAATCCCATGATCGGTAAAAAGATTCCTACGATTTTTCCGATAAAATCTTTCGCTGCAAAATTTAAATAAACAGCTGTACTGACTAAAAAGTTACAGGCAATTCCGGAAAGAAATCCTTGTAAGAAGGTATCTTTCGTTCTTCCTAGAGAAACCTGAATCGCCCGCTCAGCAAAATCGCCTTGTAACGCACCACTTAAATAACCAAAGAAATAAGCAACAAATAAAGAACCAAGCAAGTTAAAAATCGTGACGATCACAATATTACGTACCCATTCTTTTCCATTGATTTTTTTGGAAAACAGCGCCATGGAAACGACCATCATATTGCCAGTCACCAACTCACCACCAGCTAATAATAAACAGATCAAACCAAATGGAAAAACCGCAGCGCCAATCACATTAACTAGGCTCCCCCACTCCTTCGGCATCGTTCCCATTGCTCGAATCATCGCAACTCCTGCAACAGCAATAAACATCCCTGCTAAAAAGCCTAACACGGCCAATGTCAAAACACTTGCTCGGGCTTTTTGAATTCCTTTTTCAATTGTAACATCAACTATTTCCGGCGGTTGAAGTGCCCCCATAAAATTTCATCTCCTTAATTTAAAAGCGGAACAAGCCGTTTAGCCTTGACTGAAAAATAAGAAATTTGGTTGAGACGCTTTTTGTCTCACACCAAATTTATCTTTTTTTCGAAAGGCTGGCTTGTGCAGCTGGATAATATAACTGATTAACATCAACTCATTACTTTCGTTGTGTTTCTCAGTAAAAACGGAACAAATCGTTTAATTCTGTAGAAAATCAGGAAATTGACTTTGTGACGTTCTTTGTCACACTGGTAATTTATCTATTTTCCTAAGGTTATTTCTTTTTTCAAAACATCCCATTGTTTGTTATATATCGTTTTTAACTCCTGATCCAAATAAACAACTTCATCGAACGAATGGTCTTTCAAGTATTGTTGGTGGACCTCATCGTATCTGCGATCTCGAGCTTCACCAACTTGAATGGCGTAAACATCTGCACCTTCTTGCGTATACGAAAGAATCGTTTCGAACTTGATCTTCTGCGTATCGATCAACAAGATTTTATGCCCAAATAATGGCATTTCCTCAAACCAGTCTGCCCCTTTACGATAAGCTGCTACTTCTCCTAGAATAATCAATGACGGATTTTGAATGTGCTTGTCGTCAATCGTTTTGATCAACTCTTGAAGTGTCGTTGTTACAGTACGCTGACGACCAAGGCTTGCCCACTCAATGATAGCTACCGGTAAATCCTTTGAGACACCTTGCTCTAGAAGTTTTTTCTGCGTACTTTTTGCTCGCTCCACGCCCATGTATAAACATACCGTGCCATTTTCTGTCAACCCTTTAAAATCAACCATTTCACCAGCTTGACGATGAGCGGTTGCTAAAGTTACTTTACTACTGCACTCTCGGTGAGTTAAAGGGATACCGCTATAACTGCTGGCAGCAGATGCAGCAGTAACACCTGGGACAATTTCATAGCTGATGTTTTCACTTTTTAACGTCGTGATCTCCTCGCCGACGCGGCCGAAAATACCAGGATCGCCACCCTTTAAACGCACTACACACTGCTGTTTTCTTCCTTCTTCCAACAATAGCTCATTAATAGTTTTTTGCTTTAACACGTGATTCTTCGGGTATTTACCGCTATAAATAAAACGGGCCGAATCTTTAGCTAAGTACAATAGCACAGGATGAACTAAACGGTCATAGATGATCACATCAGCCGCTTCCAACACTCGTTTTCCTTTTAGTGTCAATAATTCTGGATCTCCTGAACCTGCACCGACAAAATAAACCTTTCCCATAATTACACCATAACGTAGACAAGGTTTTCTTCAACAATCGTTTCATAGGCACGAACACAGCCTTCGTCCGGTTCTTGAACTTGACCATCATTCAGATCGATCTTGTAATCATGTAGCGGACAAAAGACATATTCACCGGAAACCGTTCCTTCAGCTAAAGGTCCTTGCTTATGGGGACAAATATTTTCGATTGCTTTCACACGATCATCGCTTAAACGAAAAACAGCAATTTTCTGTTCTCCAACAATGACTTCTTTTCCCATTCTTGATGCTAATTCATCTAAGCGGGCAACAAAAACTTTTTCCATTTTAGACTCTCCCTACTGTATACAATTCTTCGCGTGTTTGTTGATCTTCAACGACTTCATCCCACGGATTGCCACGACGACCTTCGACTGCTTGATCTAATGCGGCTAATAATTCCTGACGTTTTTCAGAATTTAACAATACCTCTTTCACAACATCAAAGCCCATCCGTTCGATCCACGGCGCTGTACGCTCTGCATAAATACCTGTTTCTCGATAATATTGAAGCATTGCTCCGCAAATATCGATGACTTCTTGTTCTGTCTCAGCGGTTGTCAGCAATTGAGCTTCCTTAACTTCTGTCCCGCCATTTCCACCGATATAGATTTGGAACCCATTTTCAACACCGATGATCCCGAAGTCTTTCACGCCGCTTTCCACACAACTTCTTGGACAAGCAGAAACCCCCATTTTAAATTTATGTGGTGTATCAATAAATTCATACCGTTGTTCTAATTTGATTCCCAGTCCCATAGAATCCTGCGTACCAAAGCGACAAAAGTTTGCTCCAACACATGTTTTCACAGAACGAACAGCTTTAGCATAAGCACCCGCTGCTTTCATATCCAGTTCTTCCCAAATTTGTGGTAGGTCTTCTTTTTTGACACCATACAAACCGATTCGTTGACTTCCTGTCACCTTTACCATTGGGACATCATATTTTTCAGCAACTTTTGCAATCAGCAATAATTGTTGTGGATTCGTTTTTCCGCCACGCATTCTTGGAATCACCGAAAACGTTCCGTCATTTTGAATATTGGCATATAAGCGTTCGTTAACATAGCGAGATTCTTTTTCATCCTCATGTTCCTTAGGCCAAGCAACATTCAAATAGAAATTGATTGCCGGACGACATTTTGGACAGCCTTCTGGATTAATAAAGTTTAATTCACGATATACTTCTTCTGAAGACGTTAATTTTTTTGCATAAATTTGTGTAACGATCTGATCTCTTGTTAAGTCTGTACAGCCACAAATTCCTGTTGGAGCTGAAACCACTTCTCCGCCTAATGCATGTGCCAAAACATCACTGATGACTGATTTACATTTTCCGCAAGAGCCGCCAGCTTTAGTGTGCTTCGTGACCTCTACAACAGATGTTAATTCTTTTTCTCTTATAGCCGTCATGATCGTTCCTTTATCGATCCCGTTACAGCCGCAGATCACTTCATCATCCGGCCATTCACTAACATCGGCACTCGCTTCCTCGCCCACCATATGCAGTAATGAAACAGGTGTATAGTCTTCGATACTTTCATTTTTCTTTAAAATATTGTAGTAGCGATTTCCTTCACTCGTATCGCCATATAGTACAACACCGACCACTCGATCCTCTTTGACGAAAATCTTCTTGTATGTGTAATTGATACCATCAAAAGCTTCAATACTATTTACCCCTTCTTGCTGCTTGATATTACCAGCAGAATAAAGATCACAGCCAGATACTTTTAGCGAAGTAAATGTCGTACTTCCTTTATAAGGTTTTGCTTCACGTCCGGTCAGAACATCTGCTAAAACTTTGCCTTGCTCAAATAATGGTGCAACTAAGCCGTAGACATTGCCGTTATGCTCAGCACATTCCCCCACTGCATAAACATCTTCAATACTAGTATGCATGAAATCATCTACGACGATTCCTCTGTTGACTTCAATATTCGCTGCTTTAGCAACCGTTGTCTCCGAACGAATCCCGATCGACATTACAACTATATCTGTTTCGATCGATGTACCATCACTAAAAGCTAAGCCTGTGACACGATCTTCTCCTAGAATTTTTTGAGTCATTTTTTCCATCAAGAATTTTAGTCCTTGTTTTTCCAAATCAGCTTGCAGCATTTTGCCAGCTTTTTCGTCCAGTTGCGTTTCCATCAACCATTTTTCTAAGTGAACAACTGTGACGTCCATCCCTTGATCCAAAAGACCCTTAGCCGCCTCTAAACCAAGTAAACCGCCGCCGATCACGACTGCCTTTTGATATTTTTGAGCTGCTTCCAGCATGTTTTCTGTATCATCGATCGTTCTAAAACCAACCACACCCGGCAGGTTCGCTCCTTCTACTGGTAAAATAAATGCTCTAGAGCCTGTTGCTACAATACATTTATCATAAGAAATTTCTTTACCTGATTGTGTAATAACTTGTTTTGCTGCGGTGTCCATCTTTACAACTGGATCATGATTGATCAGCTCGATCTGATTTTCTTCATACCACTCCAACGGATTTGTAACGATTTCAGGAACTGTCATTTTCTTTTGCAGTACATTCGACAACATAATACGATTATAATTCGGATACTTTTCTTCACCAATGATCGTGATTTGATAACGTTTTGCATCCCGATCAAGAATTTCTTCGATCGTACGAACTCCGGCCATTCCATTTCCAATTAAGACAAGCTTTTCTTTCATTTTATTCATGATCCCCTTTTGTGATTACTTGAGCAATCTAGTCTATAATTTGCTGTTTTCAGCATAACAATAAGTATGAATACTGCCTATTAGGGAATTACCTAATTAACTGCAAGTATGTAATTTTCTATAGAAAAACATTATGATATACTAAGGGAAAGGAGTGAAAGAAAAAATGAACGAGCTTGGAAAATTATTATACAAATCCAAAACAGATAGTTTAAAAAACGGACTGGTTTTCACTATTTTAGGAATCGTAATTGCTGTCGGAGCTAATTTTATATATGCCAAATTATTTGGATATATTATTGGATCTATTTTTATTTTGATTGGGCTCTTTTTCCTTATATTCAAAAGAGCCGATCACATCGCCATTCATGAACATGCGATTTTATTGAATGTAAAAAACAAATAGTTATAAAAAGGGCTGACATCAAAGAGATTACTTATAAAGAATTAACCCCGCATAAAAACCCTATAACTAGTTATTATCCTGTTTTGCTTTTGAATAATGGTCAGGAAGTTTTTATCAACATTGCTTTTAACAACCTTATTAATAAAGACTTTGAAAAAATTATTAAATCCTATTTATAAAAAATAACCATGTCCTATCGTCAAACAGGTCATGGTCGTTTTTTACTTAATTTGTTGAATGGTTTAGATTCAATAGATTTTCCAATTTTTTTCGCTTCTCTTTTAGTTTAGCTGGATCCTTCCCATAAGAAGATAAAGCTATCAAATAATCTTCTTGTTCGATTGTACTCATGTTGTAAAAATTGCTATTTTCTTTGTGACTACAGTCATTGACCCACTGCCAGTCAACGGCATCCTTTACAATTTGCTGATTGATCGTGAAAGAATCTGTGCAAGCAAAAATCAAGTGTGCTGTTTCGATATACTTACGTTCATAGAGAGCCTCAATCAATTGAACATCACTAAGCTTAAAAAATTCCGGTAAGATGTTTGGTGCGATGATCGTAGCTGTACCATTCGCCTCTAAAACTGCTTTTGCTTTTCTTAAAGCAATTTTACCGCCACCAATAATCACGATTTTCTTTTCTGTCAAGTCAAGCATTACTGGATACATGCTAGTGCCTCACGAACGATTTCTTCTAAATCACTCAAAATTCGAAAATCAAACTCTAACGTTGGTGTAATAATAAAGCTAGTTGTTGGAAACACTTCTGCTAGTTTATTCTTCATGATCGTGATCAAGTGCCCGTCAAATAAAAAGAAAGGAACGATGATTGGTTTGTGCTCTTTATCCAGCTGCTCACCAATGATCTCTAAATAATTTTTTTGCCCTTTTAAGCTGACTGCTGTTACTGGATAGCCGACCTGCTGTTCAATTTCTGAAGCAATTTCCACTAATATTTGCTGAGGTTCTTCTGTTTGTTTTGTGCCATGAGCCACCAAAAAGCCAATCATTTCATCATTCGGCTGTTCTTCACAAACTGCCTTAAAGCGCTCGAGTAAAACAGCTCGGCTGCCTTTTTTACTGCCAAATGTTTTAGTTTGAATAAATTGAACTGTTGGATATGCTTTTTTAACATGCGCTAATTCTGCTGGAATATCAACCAATGCATGCTTGGCAGCAAATAGTAATACTGGCACAACGATTATTTTTTCAACACCAGATTCAATCAATCGTTCTGCGATAACTGCAATAGTATCGGGATGATTCTCTAGAAATGCTGTTTTTTGTACAAGGTTGGTTGGTAATTTTTCTTGCAGCTGTTGAATAAATGTCATTGCTGCCTGATTTTTTTCATTTTTTTGACTGCCGTGAAAGACATAAAGAATCCCTATCATTTTTTCACCTCATAAATCGATTAGTTGATGTTTCATACTATATTGCAAAAGTTCAGTAAAGGTTTCAAATTCCAGCTTTTTCATCACATGGGATTTATGGACCTCAACCGTTTTTACCGAAATGAATAACCGCTCAGCAATTTCTTTATTGCTGTACCCCAACGCTACCAATGGTAATACTTCCCGTTCACGTTTTGAAAGACGCTCATATTTATTATCTTTTTCGATCTTTTTCTGCTCATTGCACCAGTTTTCTTTGCTGTATTGTCCAAAAAAAGGATCGATAGTAGTCTTGCCCGCTGCAATCTGTTCGATCGCTTCGAGTAGAACAGTATCCGGTGAACTTTTTAGGATATACCCCTTGGCGCCATACTCCAAAGCTTTACGAACATATTCTTCTTCATCATGCATACTTAAAATAATCGTCTTGACTTTTGGAAAATGCTCTTTGATTCTGCGTGTTGTTTGTAACCCATTTTCTCCTGGCGGCATTCGCAGATCCATCAATACTATATCCACTGGAAATTTTTCCAGCAGCATAAAAGCTTCCGTTCCATCAGCTGCATCGCCTACGACAGTTATATTTTCATGTCCTTCCAGCAATAAACGTAATCCGCTTCGGACAACTGCATGATCGTCTGCTATGATAATGTTCATTTTACTTCCTCCCGTTCAATCGGTAAACGCAAAACGATCGTCGTTCCTTCACCTTTTTCAGAATGAATGTCTAGATGTCCACCAATCGATTCAGCTCTTTCCTGCATGTGTAAAAGCCCTAATCCCTGACTATTTTCATTGACCAAATGAACATCAAATCCTTTGCCATGATCCCGTACAGTCAACACCAAATGAGCATTCCGCTCACTCAAGGTTACCCATAATTCATCCACATCTGCGTATTTCACGCTATTCATCACGCTTTCCTGCAATACACGATACGTAATCGTTTCCAAGCTCTCTGCAAATCGTTTGCTGGGTACTACCGGAATAAAATGAATATGAAGGCCTGTCGTCTCCTTGTATCGATGAAGTAAGACTTCGATTGCCGGAATCAAACCTAAATCGTCCAAAGCCGCTGGACGCAGATCGACTGCCAATTGTTTCACTTCACTAAGCAATGAAACAAAATCATCATCGATTTTTTGCAGCTTCTCCGTAAGTCCATCTAATCGATCCATCCATTTCAGCTGCCGCGTTTCAAGCATCAAACTGTAAATGCTTTGTGCTAATCCATCATGAAGCTCCTGAGACAAAGCTCGGCGTTCATTTTCATGTGCTTGATTCACATATTCGATCAAACGCTTGTTTTGGATCATCTGCTGCATTCGTTCTTCTACTGCAATACGACGCAGACTCAATAAAGAAGTGGTCTCATTTACCTCAGCATAACTGCCGCTAAATTGTTCCTGACGACCAGTCACCGTCATTAAAATAAGTGGAAAAGCACCTTGATCCCAATCCGCTCTGACTTCGCAGTCCAAACATTTATCCATCGTTGAATGCAGCATACAGCCTTCACCTTTGGCAATTTCTAAAATCTTTGGTAAATGAATTTGAAAAGCTTTATTCAATTCATTCGCTGCTTTATTGTATTTGATACATCGATCATTTTCAAATAAGAATAATGCATCATTTGCAGCATCAAAAGTCTGTTCTAATGTGTTTTTTCTCATTCTTAACTCCTATAAATAAACCTTTAGTTCATTTGCTTTAACTTGTGCAGCAGTTATCAATTCATTTGATACTTCTTTTACCTCACGATATCCAACAAGTAAAACACCCTTGACCTCACCTATATCCATCACAGGATAAGCTACTACGGTCTCCAGTTTTTCCATTCGTGTGATTGGCAATTCGATCAATTGCTCCGGCTGACTTTGTAAATGTGTCGCCTGATAGCTACGGCCAGTCCGCCAAACAATTCCTCCGATTCCTTTCCCCACTTGAAGACGAATACGACGATAATGCTGATTGATATTACCTGAAACATACTGCCAGCGAATCACTCGTAAATTGGTTTGATCACTGATGGTAGACAACGCTAATGCCGTAAAATCAACGTGAAGCTCTGCTTTGATTTGATCGATTTTTCTTTGAATCTGATCTCCCATCTTCCTACTCCTATTCCCTAATTTTTAATAAAAAGCTTGTATTCCTTCTCACATTCTCTTATCCTTAAGCCTATATCAATTATATAAAAAAAGGATTTTTTTATGAAAACAACTACTGTATTTAGTTCTAAACGCTTGATCATGATCATTACGATGACCGTGTTTTCTTTCTCCAGCATGACTACCGCGTTTTTCTTGATGGGAATCAAAGCTATACCATATTTTATCGGTGCAGCACTCTTTTATTTTATTCCCTACGCCATCATTATATCAGAATTTACAGGTGTATATAAAAATCATATTGGCGGCTTGTATCAATGGCTGGCAGGCCATCTTTCAGAAAAGGTGGCTTTTATTGCCTCTTTCTTGTGGTATTGCAGCTATTTTATCTGGATGATCAGTTTATTTATGAAGCTATGGATTCCTTTATCTATCCTAGCGTTTGGTGAAGATCTAACAAAAAAGAACAGCCCCTTACCATTCTTATCAACTTCTGTTTTGATTGGGCTATTGTCTTTGTTTGCTGTTTGTGTGACCTTTTATTTTGTCAGTCGGGGATTCAAAGGAATTGCTTCCGCTTTGTACATGAGCGGGATTATGATGACCATTTTGATTGGTCTCAGTCTGGGTGGCAATTTATGGCTGTGGCTTACAAATAGTTCAGATATTTTACCTAATCTCTCAGCGAGTTTTGCTGGTGGAAACCCTTCTTCTGGTATCAAACAACCGATGATCGAACAATGGTCCTTCTTAATTTTTGCAATCACTGCTTTTGGTGGTTTAGATACGATCGCCAGCCTAGTAGATAAAACTGGTGAACAAAAAAAACACTTTCCAAAATTGTTGATTTTCAGCAGTATTTTAGTAGTTCTTAGCTATTTCCTAGGTATCTTATTATGGAGTGGCGGTAATAATTTAACTCATTTAAAAGCAAACAACACGATACACTTGGGCAATCTGATGTATGAAATGATGAAAAATCTAGGTTATTCCTTAGGTCAATCATTTTCTTTCAATGATACTTCTTGTCGATTATTGGCCCAACTGTTTACTCGTTTCACAGCCTTAACACTATTATTATCATATATCAGTTTACTATCGACAATTTCTTATCTGCCGATTCGAACACTAGTAGAAGGCACACCGAATCACTATTGGCATCCATGGCTTAAACAAAAAAATAAATATAATATGCCGACAAACGCTTTATTGGTTCAAGGTGTGCTAGTCAGTTTATTTATTTTAGGGATCAGTTTTGGGAGCCAGTATGTCGTCTTTTTGTATAACCAACTGACGTTGATGACGAATATTTCAAGAGCAATCCCTTATTTACTGGTTGCTCTTGCCTATCCTGCTTTTAAAAAGAAACAGCTTTCAACGATTGATTCATTCGGCTTTATTCAGTCAGAAAAGTCCAGTCAAATCATCAGCCGCAGTGTCGTTTTCAGCATTGTTTTAGCGATTGGCTTTCAATTATACCAGCCGATTTCTCAAGGGGAAGTGATGAAAAGTGTTTCTTTATTGATCGGCCCTTTACTATTTACTTTGATTGCTTACCTGCTCTATAACAATTTCCAGTTGAAACAGGAACAATATACATTAAAGTAACGGATTTTTTGAGAAAAAAATATTTATTTGTTTTTAAAGAGTGAGGCAAAATGAGAAAACTTTTCGTCTCACTCTCTTTTTATTCATGAAAAGTAGATAAACAAGCGAAAATACTCACTTTCCTGTACAATACAAAGTGAAGACTTCCCTATTTTTAGGCTAAACTATCTAATTTACATGTAGGAGGAATTTTTTTGTTTGATCTAGAGAAAGTTCAATCACTAAATGAGCTGGAAATGCTAGTTTATCATTATATACTAGAGCACATGACAACGATCCCCAAATTAACGATCCGGCAATTATCTGCTGATTGTCATGTTTCAACTTCAACCATTTTGCGCTTTTGTTCAAAGATGGGTTTTGATGGTTTTTCAGAATTAAAATATGCGCTCAAAAAAGAAGCTGAACAAAAAAAACAACGTTCTTTCGAGCAATATTATACAGCAACGATTCATGTTGATTCTTTTTTAAAACGGATCAATCAACAAACTTATTATGAAACCTTAAAACCAGCAATTACTATGATCATTGAAAATCGTCATGTCGTATTTACAGGGATTGGGACCAGCGGCATTTTAGGGAGTTACGGCAGTCGTTATTTTGCAAATATGGGGATCAATGCCTATAGTATTGATGATCCCTTCACACCTATTCCTCAAAGAGGGTTTGAAAATACTTTGGCTATCATTCTTTCAGTCTCTGGTGAAACCTCCGAAGTGATCAAGCAAGTGACTGATTTTAAACGTTCTGGGGCAAAAATCTTGAGTATCACAAACGATGAACACTCAACGATCGCTCGTTTAGCTGATTACAACATCTCCTATTATATGCCGGACGAACGCTCATCATTTGCCGATCCTTTTATCAATATTACAACTCAAATTCCAGTTGTCGCTTTAATCGAACTGCTTGCGCATCAAGCAAGTAAGGAATATTCAGAAAGAAGTTCTCAAAAAAGACCATAAAAACGAGCCAATGTTCGCTAAGCGACTGTTAACTATCGTTTATGAAGAATTAAAGTCTGAGCAAAAACTATAAAACAGTTTTTGTTCAGACTTTTTTTGTTTTTTCAGCTGGAACATGTTTCTCAAAACCGCAAAACTATTTTAAAAAAAGAAAAACTCCCTTATAGTATGTATGTAAACGTATTCAATCATTCGAAAAAGACGGCCACTTTTTTTGAATACACTACATGCACTTATTTTTATTTACCTAAACTCAGAACAAAGGAGAGATTTTTAATGAACGAATGGATCAATGAGAAAGTCCTACCCCCTGTTTTAAAATTTGTAAATACGAAAGCGATCACCGCACTAAGAAATGGGATGCTTTATACTATGCCATTTACGATCGTCGGTTCGATTTTCCTTTTATTAGCAAACCTACCGATCGAATCTGTTGCCAATTGGATCACAGAAAGTGGTCTTGTCGTTTATTTCAATCAGGCTTATGGAGCTTCATTTGCTATTATGTCTGTTTTTGCGGTTATAGGGATCGCCTATTCCTATGTTAAAACAGAAGGGTTTGAAGGATTGCCAGCTGGGATGATTTCTCTTGTTGTGTTTATCTTATTCATGTCTGCTGAAATCACAGATGCAGAAAGCGGTGTAACGATTGGCAACATCATCAATAAAGACTGGACTGCTGGAAAAGGAATGATCACAGCAATCATCGTTGGATTGATCGTTGGTTGGGTATACAGCTGGTTCTTACGTCATGATATCCGCATCAAATTGCCTGAAGCTGTACCAGAAAACGTAGCAAACTCATTTACAGCCTTGATTCCAGCGGGTGCTTTGATCACTGGTGCGATGTTTGTCTATATTTTCTTTGATAAAGTCTTTAATACAACATTCTTTGATTTTATTTATGAGGTACTTCAATCTCCGCTTCAAGGGGTTACTGATTCATTAGGCGGCGCATTAGTTCTCGGCTTCTTAGTTCCTTTATTCTGGTTCTTCGGCGTTCACGGTTCAACGATCGTCGGTGGAATCATGGGTCCTATCTTACAAGCAAACTCTTTAGAAAATACAGATATTTTAAAAGCCGGTAAAGAATTGACTGTTGCTAATGGCGGTCATATCGTTACCCAACAATTTTTAGATCAATTCTTGACCGTAACTGGTGCTGGGATGACGATCGGTTTAGTGGTTTATATGGTATTTTTTGCAAAATCTGCACAATTCAAACAATTGGGTCGTCTATCCATCGGACCAGCAGTCTTCAATATCAATGAGCCGATCACTTTTGCCACACCGATCGTAATGAATCCAATCATGGCGATTCCATTTATTTTGACACCGGTCGTTTCTTCGATCATTACGTATTTTGCTTTGTATACAGGTTTAGTTCCATTATTTACAGCCGTTCAAGTTCCTTGGACAACACCTCCGATCATTTCTGGATTATTAGTAGGCGGTTGGCAAGCAGCCTTGTTACAAGCATTTGTTTTAACGGTTGGTTTCTTTATCTACTTACCGTTCGCTAGAAAAATGGATGCAATCAACTATGCTCAAGAAACAAATCAACCGATCACAGAAGAAACATTGGAAGAAATCGAAGCACAAGCGTAACCTTTTTAAGCTAAGTTACCGACTAGTTCTCTCGCACAACTGATCCGTTCAAATGTTTCCTCCCAGTTGTGCAGAGATCTTTTTTTATAAAAATAGTAAATGCTGCAAGGAGTAGATTAGATGTCGATATTAAGAGAAAATTTCCTTTGGGGCGGCGCTGTTGCTGCTCATCAATTAGAAGGTGGTTGGGATCAAGATGGTAAAGGAATCAGCGTAGCTGATGTAATGACTGTCGGAGCAAATGGTGTTCCTAGGAGAATCACAGATGGCGTTTTAGCTGGGGAAAATTACCCAAACCATGAAGCAATCGATTTTTATCATCATTATAAAGAAGACGTAAAATTATTTGCCGATCTTGGATTGAATTGCTTCAGAACATCGATTGCCTGGACACGGATTTTTCCTAACGGAGATGAAGCTGAGCCAAATGAAGCAGGCCTTCAGTTCTACGATGATTTGTTTGATGAATGTTTAAAATATGGGATCGAACCTGTCATTACTTTATCTCACTTTGAAATGCCTTATCATCTAGTGACAGAATACGGCGGCTGGCGTAATCGGAAAATGATCGACTTTTTTGCTAAATTTGCCCGAGTTTGTTTTGAGCGTTATAAAGATAAAGTCACGTATTGGATGACCTTCAATGAAATCAACAATCAAGCGAATTATGCGGAAGATTTTGCGCCTTTTACCAACTCTGGGATCAAGTATCAAGATGGAGAAAACCGTGAGAAAATCATGTACCAAGCGGCTCATTATGAATTAGTAGCCAGTGCTCAGGCAGTCAGGATCGGTCATGAGATCAATCCTGATTTTCAAATCGGTTGTATGATCGCCATGTGCCCGATTTATCCTTATTCTTGTGATCCAAAAGATATGATGGCTTCAGTCAGTGCCATGCAAAAACGTTATTGGTTTACAGATGTTCATGTCCGCGGACATTATCCGAGTTTTATCGAAAAATATCTTGCCCGTAAAGGTTTTGATTTAGATATTTCTGAACAAGACTTAGCTGATTTGACACAAGGCTGTGTAGACTATATTGGTTTCAGCTACTACATGTCTTTTGCGATCAAAGATCAGGAGAAAGGACCTGCCTTTGACTATGATGAATCAAAAGATCTAGTCAAAAATCCTTATGTAGAAGCATCTGACTGGGGCTGGCAAATCGATCCTTTAGGTATGCGTTATGCAATGAACTGGTTTAATGAACGTTATGAATTGCCACAGTTTATCGTGGAAAATGGTTTTGGTGCCATCGATGAAATCGAACCCGACGGCACGATCAACGATCAGTATCGAATCGATTATTTGAAAGCGCATATCGAAATGATGAAAGAAGCTGTTGAATACGATGGAATTCCACTGATTGGCTATACACCTTGGGGCTTTATCGATTTAGTTTCGGCGGGAACAGGTGAGATGAAAAAACGTTACGGCTTTATCTATGTGGATAAAGATAATGAAGGCCAAGGAACCTTGGCACGTTCTAAGAAAAAATCATTTGACTGGTATCAACAAGTGATCAAGAGTAACGGTGAAGAATTATAAATTAAAAAGAGGTGAAGCAGAGGATCTGCTTCACCTCTTTTTTTATTTAATGAATCGTCCTGTAATCGATTCACTAAATTGAATATCAGCTGGTTGACCTTCAAACATGATCTGCCCACCTTGATTCCCGCCATCAGGTCCAATATCCACAATCCAATCTCCTTGCTTGATCAAATCGATATGATGTTCAATGACCACAACAGTATTTCCTTGATCTACCAAATGATCCATGATTTCCATTAAATGATCGATATCTGATAAATGAAGACCCGTTGAAGGCTCATCCAGCACATAAATACTCCCTTTTTTATAAAACTCACTGGCTAATTTCATCCGTTGACACTCTCCACCTGATAAAGTACTCGTTGGCTGGCCTAATGTCAAATAGCCCAAACCGACTTGCTCCATCGCACGAAGCTTTTTCAAGACAACTGGCTCCTTAAAGAAATCCAAAGCCTCTTCAACTGTTAAATTCAGCACCTCCGTAATAGATTTCTCCTGAAAACGATAATCAAGAACTTCTTGTTTGAAGCGTTTGCCCTGACAAACATCGCATTCTGTTTTCACTGCATCCATAAAGGCCAGATTCATTTCAATATACCCCTGCCCTTTACATTTCTCACAGCCGCCTTTTGAATTGTAGCTAAATAAAGAAGCTGACACGTTATTAGCTTTACCAAAGCCCTTTCTAATCGTATCCATAATTCCGATATAAGTCGCTGGATTGGAACGGGAGTTGGTTTGTGCAGCTGCTTGATCAATAATGATCGTTTCAGGATATGAAGCTAAAAACGAATCTTTGACTAAGGTACTCTTTCCTGAACCAGCCACACCAGTGATCATCGTCAAGGTCTGTTTAGGTACACGCAAAGCTGTCTCTTTCAAATTATGCAGACTAGATGGACGACCTTGATAGAACTCTTCTACCGGTCGAACTGCCTGTTTAAGCTTTGTTTGATTTTTTAAGTATTTACCAGTCAAGGTCTCTGATTCAAGCAAAGCTGTATAACTACCTTCAAACATGATTTCTCCACCATGCTTTCCTGCATGAGGTCCTACTTCGATCACATGATCGGCGATCTTTATCACATCAGGATCATGTTCGATCACAATAACGGTATTTCCCTTATCTCTTAATTTAAACAAAAGCTCATTTAAACGATGGACATCACGCGGATGCAGACCAATGCTAGGCTCATCGAATATGTAGATCAAATCGACTAAACTATTATTTAAATGTTTGACCATCTTGACACGCTGAGATTCTCCTCCAGATAACGTTGTCGTTGCTCTGTCCAAACTTAAATACCCTAAACCAATTTCAACAAGATGTCCAATTTTTTCTTGTAGATTATTCAATACTGGCTGAGCTTCCCGCAATTGGATCATCTTTAATGTTTCCATGAGTTTTGTTACTTCCATTGCCATAAGGTCAGCAATAGAATGACCTGCGACCTTTACTGCCAGAGACTCCTGAGACAAACGTTTGCCTTTACATAATGGACAGCACGCTTCAACTGTATATTCTTCGATCAGTTTTTGTGTTCGCGCAGTCAATTCTCCTTCTTTTTGTAAATACAATCGATTAAATTTAGTAAAAAGCCCTTCATAGCTCAAATTGTAGCCATCCACCTGGATCTTGAAATCTTTAGCGTAAAGCAAATTCTCCAGTTCTTCTTCTGTATACGCTTCAATTTTTTTATCGTTGTCGAAAAGTCCAGAGTCTAAATAGCCTTTCATATACCATTCTGTATTTTTAAAAACAGAAAATTGAACAGCTCCGTCGTTCAATGATCTAGAACGATCTAAAAATTTTTCTTCATTGATCTGAACTGTTTTTCCAATTCCTTGACATTTTGGGCACATCCCAGCTTGATCGTTAAATGAAAAGTAATTAGCGGTACCGATACTTGGCTGACCAAACCTTGAAAACAAAACCCGCAACAATGGATTGATATCTGTGATCGTTCCAAGTGTAGAGCGAGAATTTCCTCCCAATCGTTTTTGATTGATGACCACTGATGTCGCTAAATTTTCAATACTGTCTACATCCGGCTGCTGATATTTCGGCAGAAAATTTTGGACAAAAGCACTGAATGTTTCATTCAACTGTCTTTGTGATTCGTTTGCAATCGTTTCAAAAACAATTGAGGACTTTCCTGATCCGGATACTCCTGTAAAAACAGTGATTTTTCGCTTAGGGATCGAAACAGAAACATTTTTCAAATTATTTTCTCTTGCCCCATTGATCACTACATATTCTGTCATACTATTCCTCCTTAAATGTAAAAGTGAAACAAATCGTTTAATCCTGTAGAAAATTAGGAAATTGACTTTGAGGCATTTCTTGCCTCACTGACAATTTATCTATTTTCCTAAGGATTGATTTGTGCAGCTAGATAGCATCAATGATCAACACTTTCTTACGAAAGTCTTGTACTGTTCATCATCAGCTCAATTTCTTTCGCTGTGATTCTCAGCAAAAGCGGAACAAATCGCTTAATCCTGTAGAAAATTAGGAAATTAACATTGAGGTGCTTGTTGCCTCACTGGCAATTTATCTATTTTCCTAAGGATTGATTTGTGCAGCTAGATACCACTAGACTAACCTTATCGTAGCACATTCGTGCAAGTTCTAAGGTTATGAATTACAAAGTTATTTTTATCAGTTATAATAGACTCAAAACTTTGTTATCCGGAGGAATAGTTGATGATTCGCCCAATCGATATTGCACGAGAATTAAATATCAGTACCAGCTTATTACGCCATTACGAAAAAAATCAACTACTTCCCATACCTAAGAGAAGTAAGAGTGGTTATCGTCTGTATACAGAAGAAAGTCTCCACTACTTTCGAGCGATCCGAACAACAACGATCACATATGGTTATCATGCAACTAAAAAAATCATGACTGCTCTTCAAAAAGAAAAATTTACAGAAGCTTTTTGGCTATTGAATGAAGAACAAGTAAAATTGAATCAGCGCAAAAAGATTTCTGATCAAACCTTAGCATTGCTTCATGAAGAGGAGTGGCAGGAAATAAACCAAATGCCAAATAGAGGATGGTTAACGATTGGAGAAGCAGCTGAACGTTTGGCAATCACAGAAACCTCCATTCGTCACTGGACGAAAGAGCAACTCCTTGACGTTCCTCGTGATCCAGAGAGTAATTATCGAATGTTTGATGAGCACGCAATTCAACAGTTATTATTTATTCGTATGATCCGTGCCTCTACTTGGTCACTGGATGAGGTTCGGGAAATCCTTACTCAGTTTCAGGCAGATTCACCTAAGCGAATGATTGAGCTTGCAGAACAATCCCTACGGGCGCTCAATGAATTACTTAAACGTCAAATGATTTCTACCAAATATATTTATGCACTGATTCAGTTCTTAGAGCCGGATTTTTTTGAAGATTTTCCTAGCTCTGATTTTTATTAAAAAATAGAGTCCTGAACAAAACTAGAAAAGAGTTTTGTTCAGGACTCTATTTAACTCTTGATAAACAGCAACAAAAGCAACACCATGAGTAATAGGAACTGAATTCTTCAGTCCGATTTTCTTCTACTCTTGATTCAACACTTTATCTTGAATGAGTCCACTAGCTTTCATGAACATATACGTCACGACCGGCCCCACAAAGGTAAAGCCATGCTTTTTCATATCTTTAGCTACATGTTTCGATAGCGGGGTGATATTAGGTACCTCATATGCTTCTTCATAAACATTCAAATGGGGAACACCGCCAACAAAATCCCACATATACTCAGCAAAGCTGCCATATTCTTTTTGTACTGCTAAAATCGCTTGAGCATTTTGAATCGTCGCATTGATTTTTCTTGGGTTGCGAATCATTTCAGGATCCTGCATGACTTTTTCCACATCATCGGGCATCATTGCAGCCACTTTTTGAATATCCATATTGTGGAAATTTCTTAAAAAAGCATCTAATTTACCAGCTGCAGCCTTCCAGCTCAATCCTGCTTGAAAGGTACCTACCGTTAATAAAATAAAAAGCAAGCGGTCATCGTGGGTAGGCTTCCCCCATTGGTTGTGGTACCAATCAAATTTTGATGGTTGGTTCTTCCTCATTCTTCTCTCCTACAAATCACTATTTCTCTTATCATAACATAAAAAAATAGTAGCATGCGCTCATGGTTCTCCATAAAAAAGAGTTTGACTATCAGTCAAACTCTAAATGTGTAGCTTTATTTTAATAAATCTATCATCGCTTTTGAAATATCATTAGCCTTTAAGCCGTAGACTTCTTTCAAATAATCCAATTTACCTACTTGACCGAATTGCTCTTTTACACCGATCCGTTTCATTTTTGTTGGATGATTTTCAGCAATGATTTCTGCCACAGCACTCCCTAGTCCACCGATCACGTTATGATTTTCTGCGGTTATGATCGGGCCTAATTTGGCAGCTTCGATTACGACTTCTTCATTCATCGGCTTGATTCTAAATAAATCGATCACTTGAACGGAAATCCCTTTTTCTTCTAAATCATCCGCTGCCTGAAGCGCTTCTTCCACCATGATCCCACTAGCAAAAATGGTCCCATGTGTTCCTTTTTTCAATCTACAGTAGCCTTTTGAAAAATCTTCTTTTTCATTATACAGTGACTTTGCCTGCTTGCGTATCGTACGAATATAAAATAATCCTTTTGCCGTATGAGCATAGGTCAAAATGGCTTTAAATTGATACGGATCTGATACTTCATAGATATTGTTTCCTGGAATCACCCGCATTAATGCTATATCTTCAAACGGCATGTGCGTACCGCCATTCATTTCAGCTGTAACACCCGGGTCTGTTCCAACGATGACTGCATGATTTTTGGCATACCCAAGGGAAAGAAATACTTGATCGAATGAGCGTCTCGTTGCAAAGGGCGCAAAGGTATGGATAAATGGAATAAATCCCGTTACAGCTAATCCAGCAGCCGCACTCATTTCCTGAGCTTCCATGATGCCTACATTGATATAACGATCGCCTAGCTTTTCTTTTAATTTGCTGGTTCCCATCGAACTTGCCAAATCAGCTTCTAAAGCTAAAATTTTTTGATCTTTTTCTGCTAGCCCTTGTATTGTTTGGGTATAAACTTGACGCATTTCTAAGTCTTTCATTACTGCTTCACCTCGATCTTTTTAGCTAAGCTTTCAATCGATTCTTTGATCGCGATTTTAGTTGCTTCATCCGGACGAATATGATGGTTATCCATCAGCTCTTCAAAATAAGGAACACCTTGTCCTTTTACTGTATCTAAAACGATCGCTGTAGGAGCACCTTTTCCCTTTTTTGCTTGATCGATCGCAGCTTCAATAGCAGACACATCTCTCCCATTCACCCGCCAACTATTAAAGCCAAACGCCCGCATTTTCTCAACAAAATCAAAAGGATCACAAATGTCTGTGGTATAACCGTCCAACTGTTTTTTATTATCGTCGATCAACACGATCAAATGATCCAATTTTTGATGTGCGGCAAATTGAAAAGCTTCCCAGCATTGTCCTTCGTTTAATTCTCCATCACCCACAACTGCAAAAGTATAATTTTCTTTGCCTAACAGCTGGTTGCCTTTTGCGATTCCTGTTGCAGCTGAGATTCCTTGTCCAAGTGATCCAGTGGTCATGTCTACCCCAGGCGTTTTGATTCGGTCAGGGTGCGAAGGTAAATTAGTGCCATTTTGATTGAGGCTAAAAAGAAACGCTTCATCAAAATATTCTTTCAAAAACAACGTAGCATAGAGCGCGGGTCCAGCATGTCCTTTCGACAAAACAAAATAGTCACGGTCTGGATCATCTCGTTTTTCTGCTGAAACGTTCATAACTTTTCCATACAAGACAGCCAATGTTTCAACGATAGACAAGCTGCCGCCAAAATGACCAAAGCCTAAATGGTCCAACTCCCGCATCGTATAATAACGAATCTGATCCGCAAATTTTTGGATATCCATTATGCTGCCTCCTTCGCTTCAGTCCCTTTTTTCTTGCCGAAGACCGTTAACCCGATCAATAACGCTAATACTGCTAACACGCCAGCAACAACTGCAATTTGTCCACCCATATCCGCTAATTTTCCAAGGAAAATCCCTGTTACTCCATAATCGGTATCAGAGAATGTCGATCCTTGGAAGCCAAGATCGCCCATGACTGGCATCAATAGAATCGGCATGAAACTGATGATCACCCCATGGATAAATGAACCTACCACTGCTCCGCGTACACCGCCTGTGGCATTGCCAAAAACACCTGCCGTTGCACCACAGAAGAAATGCGGCACCACACCTGGAATGATCACGGTCGTACCTGTTGCCACCATGATGAGCAAACTCACGATTCCACCTACAAAACTAGTTAAAAAGCCGATCAACACAGCATTTGGTGCATATGGAAAGACGATTGGGCAATCCAATGCTGGTATCGAATTTGGCACTAATTTTTCTGAGATTCCTTTGAACGCCGGAACGATTTCCGCTAAGATCAAACGAACACCTGCAAGGATCACAAACACGCCCGCTGCAAACATTCCTGCTTGCTGTAAAGCATAAATAATGTAATTTGTGCCATCACTAAGGTTTTCTGAGATAAACGTGTTTCCTGCAAATAATGCGACAATCGTATATACGATCCCCATCGTTAACGTAATACTAACTGTGGAATCTCGTAAAAACGCGAGCCCTTTAGGAAAATTGATATCCTCTGTTGATTTTTCTTTGTTTCCAACATATTTTCCAATAAACCCACTAAGCGCATAACCAAAGTTTCCTGTATGCCCTAAGGCTACAGAATCATTCTTAGTGATTTGTTTGGTAAATGGTTGGGCAATTGCTGGAAAAATCGTATTTGCCAAGCCTAAAGCCAAACCGCCAACCAAAACTAATGGCACAGCGCTCATTTTTGTCACACTCATGATGACTGCGATCATACACGCCATATAAAGCGTTGCATGGCCAGTTAAATAAATGTATTTAAATTTAGTGATGCGGGCGATCAAAATATTGAAGGCCATACCAACTAACATGATCAATGCTGTATAAGTGCCGTATTTCGTCAAAGCTAATGCTACGATCGCTTCGTTGTTCGGTACAACGCCTTGCATATTGAATGCATGCTGAAACATTTCTCCAAACGGAGCTAATGAGCCTTCAATGACTCCTGCTCCTGCAGTGACGACTAAAAAGCCAACAAACGTTTTGATCCCTCCACGTACAACATCAAAAATCGGCTTTTTCTGTAACCCTAACCCCAGCACTGCAATCAAAGCGACCAAAATTGCTGGTGTACTTGCGATATCGATCAGTATATTTAATACCCCATTCATTGATTTTCCCTCACTTTCTTTTCCTTAAAACGCGCCTATGTTCTTTGATCATCGTTATAACAGTTCATTTTCAACACAAACAGCTCTAACCTTTTCCCGCAATTCATCCATATCGATAATGCTGTCCAGTACCACGACATTGCCCAAATGCTGGGCACTATCTGCAAGATCTCCTGCTACAAAGAAGACATCTGCCAAATCAGGTGTAGCACTTCCCATATCATAATGAGCGACCTCAATGCCTGTTACTCCCAGTTCATTCAACACACTGTTGATATTCATTTCCACCATAAAACTAGATCCTAATCCTGATCCGCACACCGCTGCCATTCTCATAATAATTCTCCTTCCTTTAATAGCGCCATGATCGTTTGTTGATCTGTCGCTGCCAATAATTTTTCTAAATTGTCTTTATTTGAAAGTATTTTGGTCAAACTAGCTAAAGCTTTTAAATGCATCTCATTATCGATGGCTGCCAAACAGATAAAAATCGTGATTTCATGTTTGGGATCATCTAAAAGCTCGATCGGTTCACTCACTTTTAACAACGACATCCCTAATTGTTTGACACCATCTTCTGGTCTGGCATGCGGCAAAGCAATCCCTTTGCCAATGTGAATGAAGGCACCATAGTCTTTGACCTTTTGGATCATTGCTTCTATATAATGATCGGTTATTTTTTCTTGTTTTAATAATGGGGCTGCCGCATAAGTAATGGCTTCTTCCCAATTCATTTTTTCATCCGTCAATTGGATCATTTCTTCGGTCAGCAACTCAGATAACATTGGTTTCTCATCTTCTTTCACTTTCAATTTTTTGATCATTTTACGATTTAAAATTCGATAGATTTTTTCTTTTGTGACGCCTTTTTTCAGTTCCACATACGGCAAGAGTGTTTCGATGATCTCATCCACAGAAGGAACGACAATTCCTGGAATCAATAAATCCTCCTGCACACACCGCATCAAATTGTTCTTCTCTAATTGCGACATGATCGGTTTGACGAGATACACATTCTTAGGAATCGTCAGTGGAACACTTGAAAAGATCACATCATACTCTGTCTCAGAGATATTTTCCAGCTGGTCAACAGTTGTCGTTAAACTAAAATCGATCGTCGGAAACAATTCTTTCAATTCAGACTGCATGATCAATGATGAACTGATTCCGCTGGGACATAAAACAAGCGCTTTGTATCGAATCACCCGGTTCAATTCCCGCTGATTGCCGATTTCTCCACCAAACAAAATAGTAAAATAGCCAATTTCTTCATCTGGAATTTTTTCTCCGGTCAGTACTTCTAAAGGATGCAGCGCGCGCTTAGTCAAAGCAAATATTTCACCATATTGTTCCTTGATCTCCTCAATCAACACATTAGATAACGAAAAATGATACTTGATCCGAAAAAAAGCAGGGACTAGATGGTAAAAAAGATCCAATAACAACTTGCGGTACGCTTTAAATTCGATCGCCGCTAAACGCTCCATTTCATGAATGATCTGACTAGCGCATTCCAATAAGAACTCTAAAGCCGTTTCTCTAACCTCACCTTGAATGATCGTCATAAAGATCAGTGAACAATAAAACGCCTCATCACTAGAATATTCAACTGTCGGAAACTGAGCTAAAAAATCCTGACTGCCTTGAAATACGGTCAATTGACTCAGCCATTTTTTACTTTCCTCATCTATTAAGACAGACTGTTTTGAATGTCGGTATAATATATAGGCTAAAAAATAGACTGTTTCTTCGATTCGGCTAGGCACGATCGACCAGTCATATTTTTTGATCGTTTCAAATAAATGAAAACGAACATCTGCTTCAACTGTTTTCGATTGTGTTAGTAAAGCTTTTTTCAAGCCCCATTTTCCTGCTTGTGTTCCAATGATTTTTGTGATCATCTCATGTGCTTTAAGGCGCAGCTGATTTTCCTGACCAGCCAAATGAAACCCAAGTTTCCTTGAATAGTCCAATGTGATACAGTCTTCTGAAAGAGCATCACGCAGTTTTTTGATATCTGATAAGATCGTATTTTTACTTACTTGAAAAAAATCTTGATAGTGGAAAACAGATAAATCTTCTTTTTCTAAAAATGTCAAAAGATATAATAGCGCCTGTCGTTCCTGTTCAGAATAACAAATGTCCCATTCGTGTTTGCCAAATTGTATTTCCAACCACAGCTCTGTCAGCTGATCCGAAAAATAGACACGATCCTTTTGCCAAATCATTGGTTGATAAGAATTCTCCTGTAAAAATTCATTGATCTTGCCTAGCTGATCGATCACTACTTCTGTTGTCAAACCTGTTTTCTCATTGATTTCTTGAATGGAGTAACCCACTCCGGCCGGCATTGCGATAAGATAACTCATTCGATAATCAATCATATGTGTTCCTCCTGTTTCCACTATATAATGTAAACGCTACAAACGAAAGAAGTCTTGGGTCTAATCTATTTTTTATTTTTCAAAAGAATTGGACTTAACTAAAAAAATAACAAAATAGCTATGGAAGTCAACGAAGAATTGATTCCATAGCTATTTTGTTTATAAAGAGAGCGGAACAAAACTAAAAAGCAGTTTTGTTTCGCTCTTTAAACTCAAATAAACAGCGAGAAAAAAGCAGTTCCTTTGGAAATAAGGAGCTAAACACTTTTGTCTCAGCCTCGATTATTACGCTGTTAAAGCCAAGCTAAACACTCAACCTCATCCAGATCAAGACCATAGCGTTGCGGTGAATCAGCGATCACTTGCTTAACTTCGTTTATTTGAGCCGATTCTTTTACCAGCACATCGATTCCTGCTGGCGTCAGAAATGACCGTTCGAATTTGATCACCAAAATCGTCTCTGTCAAGGCTATGATCGACCAGCGACTGCTCAATACTTTTAAGATTCCTACACCTCGCCAGACAAATGAATTCTGCTTCCAAGTATCTTTTCCAATAATCGTTTTGCTTTTTCCCTGCTGATTTTTATAGCAAACTGTATCTAAAAAAATGAGCGGATCGACGGATAAAAGCTTATAAGAAATCATTGGCTGCCGACGTTTTCCTGACAGCCACAAAGGAAAGGTCGTTCCTTTTATCAACCAGTTTCCTGACAATGCTTTAGCTTTCTTTTCCACGTCTCAACCACCTTTCCTATTGACGCCTTTCAACAAGCAAAGAGCTGATTATTTATCTGGTGTCTCATCTTTCTTATAGGTTATAACATGAGCGTTTTTATTTTCTGCAATTTCTTTCGCTCTATTTACCGCCTGCTCTTTCGTGCCGAAGGAATCTGCTGCTTTTTTAGCGTTTTTCGTTTGAACATACCAGCGATCGTCTTCATAATAAACCAACACGTCATTGTCCAAAAGATCTGTATTGATTTTGTTTGGGTGTCTATCGTTTTTTTGCGGATCAGCTGCGTGCTTAAATGCTGTTTTCTCCGAGTCAGACGCTTCAGCATACCATTTTTTTGCTTGAGAGATAGCAATCGGAATGGCATCACCTTCGGGATACCCTTCACTCACAAGCGCATTGACAATATCGATAGCCTTTTTCTTAAGAAGCGGTTCAAAATGTTTGAATGACGCTGGATAATCATTTAGATCCCAAGGCATAAGTCAGCTCTCCTTTCTTATGCAAAAAAGCTTCCGCCAGTAATGGCATACACTTGTCCGGTGACATAGCTGGCTTCGTCAGAGGCTAAAAAGACATATACAGCAGCTAATTCAGCTGGCTGGCCTGCTCTTTGAAGCAACTCATTTTGACCAAATTCCGGAATCTTCTCTTGCGGCTGTCCTCCGCAAATCTGCAAAGCCGTCCAAATCGGACCTGGCGCCACAGTATTGACACGAATGCCAGATGCGGCCAACTGCGCAGATAGTCCTTTACTGAACGAAGTGATCGCGCCTTTCGTCGCTGCATAATCAAGTAAATGTGCACTAGGTTCTGCACTTTGGATAGAGGTAGTGGTGATGATACTCGCTCCCTTTGGCAGATAATCCAATGCTTCCTGAACAGCCCAGTACATTGAAATGATATTCGTTGTATAGGTATCGACGATTTGTTGTGTCGATAGATCCTTGATCGATTCAACTGCTTGCTGCATCCCGGCATTCAAAACTAAAATATCTAAACCATCCAATTCCTTAGCAGCATCATGAATCAATTTTCGTGTAAAGTCTTCTTCTTTTAAATCTCCAGGAAGCAGCACTGCTTTGCGTCCTTCTGCTTCGATCAATTGTTTTACTTGCTGCGCGTCATCTTCTTCAAAAGGCAGATAGTTGATAGCAACATCCGCACCTTCTCTCGCGTAAGCAATTGCTGCTGCACGACCGATACCGGAATCCCCGCCTGTAATCAATGCTTTGCGGCCTGTAAGTTTCCCAGACCCGTGATAAGATTCTTCCCCACAATCAGGAATAGGAGTCATTTTTTGCTGTAATGCCGGTGCTTCTTGAACTTGCTTCTCAAATTTCCCATCATAGAATTTCGTGAGCGGATTTTCAATTTTCTTCGTCATACTGATTCCTCCTAATTTTTTTGTGTAGATTAATATTTTCCTATCTATTTACCCTAATACAAAAAAGCCAGCTTCACAAATCATATGATTCTAATAAAAAATCACATTCTTTGGTTTATATAAAAGAACTACGTATAATGAAGGTTAGAGATGTTACAATAAAAATAGGTCTTAAGATGGATGTCAAAACATTTCATAAATATTACAATAACATTACACTATACTTTAATAGGGATCGTTTCGTTGGCCATCCGATGACTATTTGATGAATGAATCGTATAGTCTTTTTACAAAAAAGTATTGATGATTTTTAAATTTGAGGAGGAATTTTTATGAAGAACAGTAAATCGAAAATTGGCTTGATCGTTTTGATTGGTGTCATTTTATTAGGGGTATTCGGTGTCAGTCAATATAACGGCTTAGCTAAAAAAGAACAATCAGTAGAATCACAGTGGAGTCAAGTAGAAAATGTAATGCAGCGTCGGGCCGACCTAGTCCCTAACTTAGTCAATAGTGTTAAGGGCAGCATGCAGCAAGAGCAAAAAGTCTTTGGCGATATCGCTAAAGCACGTGAAGCATACGGCTCAGCAAACAATGACTCAGATAAAATCAAAGCCAGTCAGGAGTTAGATCAATCGGTTGGTACATTGATCAATGTCATCAACGAAAGTTATCCGGAATTAAAATCAAATGATAATGTCCAAACATTGATGACACAACTTGAAGGAACTGAGAATAGAATCTCAGTTGAGCGTAAACGATACAATGATGTTGTGAAGGAATACAATGAACAAGTCGTTTCATTCCCTAAAAATATCTTTGCAAATATGATGGGCTTAGGTAAAAAAGATTATTTTAAAGCAGATCCGACAGCTAGTAGTGTCCCTTCTGTCAATTTTGATGATTCAACCAGCACATCCAGCGGGAAGTGAAACTAAATGACTACAAATAGACGAGGCCTTTTCATCAGTGTTATTCTTTTCCTTGTCACCATTTTTGCCGGCTTTCAATTGCCGGCTTTTGCAAAAGAGCTGCCAGCAGCACCTAGTCATTTCTATTTAGATCAGCCGGGTATTCTTGATGAAACAACAAAAAACTTAGTTGATCGAAAAGGAGCAGTGTACAGGGACAAAGCTGAGGCTCCCCAAGTTGTTTTAGCCGTTATCGATTCAACGGATGGTGATAGCATCGATAGCTATGCGCCTGATCTTTTCCAAAAATGGAAAATCGGTAATCAAAAAGAAAACAATGGGATTTTGATTCTTTACGCTGTTAATGATGGCGAACGAAATGTCCGCATCGAGGTAGGATATGGGTTAGAAGATGTGATAACAGATAGCCTTGCGGGAAATATTCTGCAGCAGGCAAAAGATGATTTAAAATCGAACGATCCAGCTGCGATCAACAAAGGATTACAATATACATTCAATGCTGTTACGACTTTGATCGATAAGCATTATGATTATCCAGCAGACGAAAATGCTCTGTCAGAAGATGAGCTGGATCAAGTAACTGCGGCTGATTCTGGTATTCCCGACTTTTTCTCTTTTGGGATCGTAGTGATTATCATCTTGATAGCAATCTTTGGTTCCGGCGGACGTGGTGGTCGCGGTAGACGCGGCGGTCCTTGGTATTGGGGCGGTGGCGGTTATGGCGGCGGCTTCGGCGGAGGTTCATCAAGAGGCGGTGGCGGCTTCGGCGGAGGAGGTTTCTCTGGCGGTGGTGGTTCATCCGGCGGCGGCGGTGCTAGTATTTAGACTGTTGAGTATAAAATGAATAAAAAATAGAGCAGACATTTGGATGTTTGCTCTATTTTTTTACTCTCAAAATAAAACCAGATTTAAAAATATAAAAGTATAGACATTTATAATTAAAGATGGTATATTATTTTTGTAATCGATTACAAATTTATGATAAAGGATCGTGATTTTCGTGAATGGTTTTATGGATTCTCTTGCTGAAAAAATTATGCCTTTGGCTAACAAGCTTGGGCAAAACCGTTACCTGTCTGTACTTAGAGATGCGTTTATGCTGTCTTTCCCTTTAACAATGTTTGGTTCGATCATCGTTGTGATCAATAATTTACCGTTTTTCAGCGATGCAACGAAAGGCACATTATCTTCATTATTCGGTAATGGACAAAATGCCACAATGAGTATTATGTCCGTGTTTGTCACATTCGGTATTGGCTATTATTTATCAAAATCTTACGATGTTGAAGGTATTTTCGGAGGTGCTGTTTCCTTCGCAAGTTTCCTATTATTGACGCCTTTTATGATGACAACAGCTGAAGGTGTAGAAGTTTCTGGTGTTTTATCTTTAGACCGTTTAGGCGCTAAAGGTATGTTTATTGGGATGATCGCAGCATTTTTAGCTGCTGAAATCTATTGCCGGATCACAAAAAAAGGCTGGCAAATAAAAATGCCTGATGGGGTTCCCCCAGCAGTTGCAAAATCTTTTGCCGCATTGATTCCAGCTATTTTGACTCTTTCTGTTTTCTTATTCTTAAATGCCGCTGTGACTGGTCTATTTAATACGAATCTTCATGATGTCGTGTATGAAATCATCCAAAAACCACTTGTTGGTCTAGGCAGCAGCTTGCCAGCAACACTGATTGCATTGTTCTTTGTACAATTTTTATGGTTCTTTGGTTTACATGGTCAAATCATCGTCAACTCTGTGATGGACCCAATTTGGAATACATTGATGCTGGATAACTTAGAAGCATATAAAGCAGGGCAAGATCTGCCTCATATCATTACCAAACCTTTTATGGAAACTTTTACTGTGGGGCTTGGCGGTTCTGGTATGACCTTAGCCGTTGTGTTGATCATGGCATTTATCATGAAGAAAAAACAATATCGTGATATCGGCCGTTTAAGTTTAGCACCTGGTATTTTTAACGTAAACGAACCTGCTATTTTTGGTTTACCGATCGTATTGAATGCAACGATTCTAATTCCATGGGTCATCGCGCCTTTGATCGTCACAGTCTTTAACTATCTGATCATGGCAGCAGGCATCGTACCACCGCCAACGGGGGTTTCTGTCCCTTGGACTGTACCGATCTTCTTTAGCGGTATGTTAGCTACAAACTCTATTTTAGGCGGTTTACTGCAGCTTGTAGACATGCTGATCGTCGGCTTCATCTGGTATCCATTCTTACGTATTTTAGATAAAGAGAAACTAAGTTAATTTATTCTTATGGTCACAAAGTGAAGCTGTATGCGTTGGCTGATGTGATCGAAGCAGTTGCTTCTTGTCTCGGCGTTCATTCCTATTTAGAGAGCGAAACAAAACTGATTTTTAGTTTTGTCTCGCTCTCACTTTTCTATTTTATAGTTAAGCTCAATGAGCTAGCATTTCTTGTGCTATTTCAAATCCTGTCATCGTCTCAGGATAGTAGGTCGGCCAATTGTCCATTTGCTTCAGCAGATTTTCTTGACTGTCATTGCCAAAATAGATATGGAAATGTGCCGCTTTGTTAGGTGCTATTCCATGATCAGAAAATTGGACATATTTGTAAGGTGTATCTTCAGTGGTTTCAAATAGAAAGCGTACCCCGCGATTCCCTGCTTCATAGGTCAAAATTTGCTTTCCAGCATAAGTATAATTCGCTTTATATTCTTTCTTGCCTACCACAAACGTCATTGTATTTTCAGTAATGTCGATTTGATCTACATCTGTTTGGTAGCCATGGCGATAATACTCTTTGTATTCTGAGGCAGACATTTTTTGAGTCAATTTTGCTTTATAATCAAAAACTTGATCAAAGGTTCCTTCTTCTAAATAGGGATAAACAGATTGCCAGTTCCCAGCATAGTCTGACAGTTCACGGTCTTTCACTTGTTCATCTTCAAAATAGCCATTATAGACCGTTTTCTCTGTAGCAGAAGCAGTCAGTTCCTTTTTAGGCGTTGTGTCAGTTGACTTTGTTAATGCACTTAAATTTTCCTTCATTACACTGATATAGGTTTTGCCCGTATCCATATCTTTTTGCGTCAACCCCTCAAGCGGATTGAGTACGAGAAGGTCTACATTTGCTTCACTCGCCAATGTTTTTGCGACACGGTCATTAGCATTTTCTTCAAAATAAATATATTTGATACCTGTTTCGTCGACTATTTTTTTTAATTCTGCCAGCCTTGAAGGCTGTGGCTCTTGATCTGGCGAAATCCCTGCAATCGGTAATTGTTTTAATCCATAATCCAATGCCAAATATGAAAAAGCTGTATGTTGAGTAATAAAATTTTTCTGTTTCGCTGCTGATAGCTTTTCTTCAAAGTCTTGATGAAGGGCTGTTAGTTCTGAAATGTAAGCAGCAGCATTCTTATTAAAAACAGTCGTTTGTTCTGGAAACTGTTCAATCAAACCATCTCTGATTTTTTCTACTGCCTGGATTGCGCGATATGGGCTCAGCCAAATATGAGGATCGTAATCGTGAGAATGTCCGTCATGGCTTTCTTGTGATCCATGATCATGATCTTCTGTCCCTGGAAGTAAGAGCATTCCTTCAGTAGCTTTGATACTATTGACATTTTTTAAAGATTTCTCTGTTTTTGGAACCCAGGTTTCCATGTACTCACTAAGATAAATAAACGCATCGGCATCTTGTAGCTTAGCAATTTCTTTGGCGGAAGGTTCATAATCATGTGCCTCTGTTCCTGCTGGAATCATCAGCGAAACGTCTCCAGCATCGTCAACGATATTTCTTGTAAATTCATACATAGGATAAAAAGAGGTTACGATCGTAAGCTCCTTATCTTCGCTATCAGTTTTATCCTGAACGCTAGGAGTCGTGCATGCTGTTAAAATCCCTACTAAAAAAAGGACGCTCCAAATGATTGTTTTTAGATTTTTTTTCATTTATTTTCCCCTTGATTCTAGAATGAATGCTTTCGCTTCTTTGTCTTATTTCGATTTGCGCAAATCAAAACGTAATAATTACGATTTAGACATTCGATACTATAGCAATTCATTTTTTTATTGTCAAGGATTTATATAATTTTTTTTGCACATCATTCAAACAAATCGATTTAGTTTCACTTTATTACAATTGTCTATACATTCATAATCAGGTACAATACAGAGTAGGAGGTAGTGAAATAATGAAGCCAAAATACGAAGAAATTGCAGATACGATCCGTGAAAGAATCAAAAATAATGTCTATAAAGCAGACACTCTTTTACCAAATCAAACAGATCTAGTAAAGGAATTTGGTGTCAGTCGTATGACTGTCAAAAAAGCCATCGGCATTTTAGTAATGGAAGGTCTGCTATACTCTCAAAGAGGTTCTGGAACGAAAGTATTGAATCGCTCATTTTGGGACAAAGACACTTCTCCAGCAAATGAATATGGCGGACTTAGTAAACAAATGGATGAGCGCCATAAGGATCTTAAAAGTCAGGTGATTTTATTCGAAGTCGAGTTTCCAACTCAGGAAGTCCAAGAACGTCTGGCGATTTCAGAGGAACAACCTGTTTATAAGATCATCCGTTTACGTATTCTTGAAAATGAACCATTCATTCTAGAGCATACTTATATGCCCTGTGATCTAGTGCCGGGCTTAACAACAGATATATTGAAAAAATCGATCTACACATACGTTAAGGAGGAATTATCCTTAAACTTTGCCGGTGCTTATCGAAATATTCAGGCCAGTAAATCTGATGAGTATGACCAAAATTATTTGAATTGTAAAATAGATGATCCTGTTCTTGAAGTACAGCAAGTCGTTTATCTAAAAAATGGACGACCGATCGAGTTCTCGTGCAGCCGGAATCGATATGATCAGCGCGGGTATTCTATTTTAAATGTAGATTATAATTAAAAAGAGACCTAGACAAAAAGCGGCTAGGTCCGATAACCAAGTAGGTACTGTGCAATACTGTTTATCTGCGACGAGTCTTTGACGAGAAAGCATCAACTCGTTCCACGTTGTGTTTTACAGCAATTTCGGCTTATTTCCGAAGCCTTCAACTCTTAGTGCTTTAGCACTTAGAATTTTGCTAGCTTCACTTTGTTCTTGGAACAATAGTGAAACTGTATGCGTTAGCTGATGTGCTCGAAGCGTAGCGTAGTAGCTGCTTTTTTCTCGCCGTTTATTCAGATTTAAAGAGCGAAACAAAACTAAAAATCAGTTTTGTTTCGCTCTCTTTTATTCTTTAATCGCTTAAGCTGTTTGTTTCAGCAACTTGTTTAAACCAATGACCTGATTTTTTGATGGTTTTGATTTGTGTATGGATATTTGTTGAAATAAAACCATAACGATTTTTATAAGCATTTGCCCATGACCAGCAGTCGATCGGTGTCCATAAGTGATAGCCAAAACAATTTGATCCTTCTTCGATCCCTTGATGCACCCACTCTAAATGCTCGCGGATAAAATCGATACGATAATCATCTTGGACAACGCCTGATTCATCCATGAAACGTTCTTCCCCTGAAATCCCCATCCCATTTTCAGAGACAAACCAAGGAATATTATTGTAGTTATCACGAATATTGATCGCGATATCATATAATGCTTTAGGATAAATTTCCCAGCCGCGGTCGATATTCATTCGACGTCCAGGCATATTGTATTCGTCAAAATAACGATTTGGCAACCAGGCACCCACACTATTTGGTGCAACGTCTGGCGCTTTGACACGATTTGGATGATAAAAATTAACCCCTAGCACATCGATCGTATTTTCTTTGATGAGTACTAACTCTTCTGGTGTACTTTCCCAAAGAACGCCATCCTTTTGCAGTAGTTCCACCAATTCTTTTGGAAATTCTCCGAGAACAGCTGTATCTAAAAACATCCGATTGTTAAATAACTCTGCAATATTAGCAGCGGCTAAATCTTCAGCATTTTCTGATCTTGGATAAGTCGGTGTCAAATTAAGAATGATCCCGATTCTTCCACCTTCATTTTGTAGGCCTAACCTTCTGAAAGCTTGAACTGCTTTTGCAGAAGCTAAATTCAAATTATAGGCAACTTGTACGGCTTTTTTACCATCAACGATTTTAGGATAATGGAATTGATGTAAATATTCACCTTCCACTACAACGATCGGCTCATTATGTGTGAACCAGTCCTTCACTCGATCACCGAATAATTCAAAACATTTTTCTGCAAATTTTACATACAGATCAACCACATGTTTTGATTCCCAACCACCGTATTTGTGATAAAGCTCCACAGGTAAATCAAAGTGATGCAGATTCATCACCGGACGAATTCCTGCTTCAAGAAACGCATCGATCACTTCATTATAGAAACGAACACCGTCTTCATCGACTGTACCTGTCTCAAAATCATCGATCAAACGGGTCCATTGGATCGATGTTCTCACACTATTCAATCCAATTTTTTTCATCATTGCGATATCTTCTTTAAAACTATTATAGAAATTTGAGGTTACATCCGGACCCACTTGATCATAAAAATCTTGTGGTTCGATCTCATACCAATGATCAAACATGTTGGCATGTTTTTTATTAAATCTTCCTTCACTTTGCGGGCCTGATGTTGCTGCGCCCCACCAAAAATCTTCTTTAAATGTTTTCACTATGAAATTACCTGCTTTCATTTAATAATTAATCATTCAGCTATATTATAAAGGGAAAATTTATAAATGTCTAGACTTTTAATTTTAAAAACCATCACAAAAAAAGATGTAACACACAAATAGAAATTTTTTTGTGTCATACCCTACATCCAGATATCTGTAAAAAATCCGATCTATTAAACGATCAATTGTTTTCTCTCATTATAATATTCTTTATACGCCAGATAAGTTGCAATCACTGAACCAATACTTGTTGCAGACAGCAACATAAAGGTCACCATGATTTGATATTTAATCGCGTGTACTGGATCGACACCTGCAAAAATCAACCCAGACATCATTCCCGGCAGACTAACGATTCCCACTGTTTTAGCTGAATCGATGGTCGGTGCCATCCCCGTACGGATACTTTCTTTGACGATCGTAATAGATGCTAATTTGATCGAAGCACCTAACGCAAGTTTTTCTAGAACAGCCTGTCTTTGATCATGAAATAGACGATCCAAGCTTCTATAGCACAAACCTATCGCAATCATCGAGTTACTGGCGATCATTCCGCTGATCGGTACGATTTGGGAAGGGATAAAGCGAATCGCACCTGATAAAATCAAAACACCGATCGTTATGATCGTACTCGAAGCAATGGCGATCAATGAAATCCAAAAACCTTTTTTTAAATGCCCATTACGTTTTTTAGCATTCAAAGAAGCATTGATAATAATAATTGCGGTCATTGCCAACGTCAAAAAAACATTGTTGACTTGAAAAATATATTTAAGTAAATAACCAACGATCACTAATTGAATGATCGCCCGAAATACACTAATCAAAATATCCTTCGTAAATCCAAGTTTTTCTTTATAGCTAATAACGATCGAAACAAGCACAAGAACTGCCGCTAATGTCAACGACAAATTATTTACTGCTAGATTCATTTTCCACTACCTGCCCCTCTTTGATTTGGATCAGCTTTTGCGCATTTGCTATTTCCTGATTATCATGAGTGACCCGGATCAACGTCACTTTTCGTTCACAGTTTAGTGCCATCAGCCACTGATTGACGATTTCTTTGCTCTGTTGATCCAACCCCGCTGTCACTTCATCGAGTAATAAAACCTTTGGTAAAAAAAGCACATTTCGAATCAATGCCACGCGTTGTTTCTCTCCACCTGATAGTTCTTTGATCGGCTTATTCAAATAATCTGGTTTCAACTGCATATCATCCAAAAGCTCTATCGCATGCTTTTCATCAAATGACTTCTTACGAATTTGATAAGGAAATAAAAAATTGTCCTTTACCGTATCACCAAATAATGATGGTTGTTGAAAACAATAAGAGACTGCCATACGATATTCTTCGATCGGCAAAGTCGAACTGTCCGCTCCTTCAAAAATGATTTTTCCTTTTGTCGGCGTCAGCAGTGATGCCAAAAGTTTTAATAAGGTACTTTTCCCACTGCCGGAGGGGCCTGTGATCGTCACATGACTGCCTGATTCAATCATGATCGAAATATCCTGAAGGATCATCTGCTGATCAGATTCATAAAAAAGAGATTCTGTTGTTAAAATCGGCTCCACGTTTTATCTACTCCTATCCTATTTTTACTAATATCATCTTCTATCTTACCGTCCAGTGCATTTTGACTCAATAGTTAATTTGATCAAACAAAAAAAAACGAAACAACCAATAATCCTCTTTGATCGCTCGTAGAGTTTTACTCGTTGCTTCGTCTTTACTTAGTTTTTTTGAAATGATGTTAATCATACGTAAAAATCAGTGCTGTTCCATTTGGATCTGGCACGATCAACGCATTATCATTTTTTTCATGAGCAATTGCTTGTTCCTGCAAATGCTTTTGTAATTGCTCATAAGCTTCTTTATTTGGTAATGAAAATGTATAGGATTCTAAACCAAATTGTTCCGGCTGCATTTTTGGCAGATCACGGCTTTCCCAAACATTCATACCAATATGATGATGGTAATTACCAGCCGCGAAAAACTTCGCCTGACGCCCAAAATTGTATTTTAGCGAAAAGCCGATTTTCTCCATAAACGCCCCTGACTTTTCTATGTCAGAAACACTCAAATGAATATGCCCAATTTTTGATCCCAAAGGCATTCCACGCCAAGTTCTATCAGCCTCAGCAATAATCCCGTCTGCATCAAGTTCTTCTGTGACACCGACGATTTCACCGTTTTCTCGGATATCCCAGTCTTCCATTGGACGATCACGATAAATTTCGATCCCATTTCCTTCTGGATCTGAGAAATAGAGTGCTTCACTATAGCCATGCTCGCCAGCACCGATTTCGATATTGTTTTGCAATAACCATAACAGTGTATTGCCTAAGTCTTTTCTTGTTGGAAGTAAAAAGGCGATGTGATACAATCCTGCCGTCTTTATCGTTTCTTGAGGTTCTGGTAGTTGTTTTACTACTAAAATAATTTTTTCAGGAGTTCCTTGAGCACTTAGATAAGCCGTTTGTGCTTCTGACTTAACAAGCATCAGTCCAACGATTTCAGTGTAAAACGCAACCATTTTCTCTAGATTTTTTACTTTTAAAACAACTTGACTTGGATGTGTCTCAGCAGATAATTGAAACATCGTGATCCCTTCTTTCTCCCAGCTTGAACTTTTTTTAACCGAATGTTTTAAAGCGAGCGCTGTCTTCCATGTATTCTTTTGAACCGGCTGCTTCTTCGATCGAACCAAAGACTAATTGTCCTCTTAATTTCCAGTTACTTGGAATCGACCATTCTTTAGCAACAGCTTCATCGATCACTGGATTGTAGTGTTGTAGGTTTGCACCAATATTTTCTTGAGCTAATGCAGTCCAAACGTTTGCTTGTGTCAAACCACTTGCTTGTTCTGACCAGATTGGGAAGTTTTCTGCATATAATTCAAATTGTTCTTGTAAAGATTTCACTACGTCTTGATCTTCGAAGAATAAAATCGTTCCTTTACCTGCTGCAAAGCTTTGTAGTTTTGCTTGAGTATTCGGGAAAGCTTCTGCTGGTGTTAGAGGTTTCAATGCTTCTTCAGTGATTGACCATAATTTTTTATGTGCGTCTCCAAATAAGAAAACAACACGTTGAGTTTGTGAGTTGAATGAAGATGGGCTTTCTCTTACAACTTCTTTAACTAACGCTTCGATCTCTTCATTTGATTTCGTTACGTTTGTTCCTAAAGCGTAGATTGAGCGGCGTTTTTTTAATGCTTGAATAAATTCTGTCATGGGTATTTCTCCTTTTCGATTTCAAATAGTTTTTAGATTACTTACACAGTATATACTCTTACTAAAAGTAAGTAAAGAGTTTTGACTTACTTTTTATAAGTTTTTTTGAAAATAAAAAGAAAAGCCTGCAACCATAAGATCCTTGTTGCAAGCTTTTTGTCTTTTCTATCTAAATATAATCAATGTCACTAACGTAATAATTGCCGGCACACCTTGTTTTAAAAGAATCGATTTTGACGAGGTGAGTCCGCCATATACAGCTGCCACCACCACACAGCTAATAAAAAAGGTTACGACTGCCCAAGAATTGGACGCGAAAAATGCGCCCCATAAAATACCCGTCGCTAAAAATCCATTATACAATCCTTGATTCTTAAATAAGGTCTGTACGCGTTCATCTGATAAAAATTCTTTATCTAAACCGAAGGCTTGTTGCGCTTTCGTTGACGTTGTCTGAAACATCTCTAAATATAAAATGTAATAATGTTCAAGTGCAACAATCACTGCTAAAACTAAAGGAATCATCTGCATTGTAGGTTTCTCCTATCTCCAAAAAGTAATATCTTCTGCTGGTAAACGATAAGAAGGATAGCCTGCTTCTTTGGCTTTTCCAATCGATACGATCATTATAGGATAGTATTGTTCTGGGTCCAACTGTAATGCTTCAGTGATTTTTTCACGGTCAAAGCCGCCGATCGGATTCGTATCATAGCCATACGCGCGCGCAACAAGCATCAGATTCATAGCAGCTAATGAACCATCGATCAAAACCGTTTCTTTTTTCACGTCCAAAGGCATTTTTTCCATCAACGGACTAAACATTTCCAGTTGTCGTTCTTTTACATCTTGAGGCATCAGGTTTTGTTCGACCGCCGTACCATAAATTTTTTCTGCCTGTGCAAAATTATCCAGGTCACCAAAAATCACGACCATTGCCGCAGATGTTTCATTTTGCAGTTTATTGAAATGAACTAAAGGAGCCAAGGTTTCTTTCCCTTCATCACTGCTCACTACAACAAAACGCCACGGCTGCATGTTGATCGATGATGGGGCTGTAACAGTATCATTGATGATTTGTTCCATTTCTTCTTTAGAAATTTTAACCGCTGGATCATAGTTACGAACAGATCTCCGGCCTTTTAATATTTTTGAAAAGTCGTTTTCTTTATATGTGTTTTGCATAATATCCCTCATTTCCTTTTTTGTTCGAAAATATTCGAACTATTAAAATATAGCATTGTCTAAGTAATATGTAAAGTAGAAGGTTTGTGGTATACTCATCCTATGAATAATAAATATGATTCCAATAAAAATGACCCTGTTTTACTCGCTCTTCAGGCCGTTAGTGATCCGATCCGCTTGAATATTTTGACTTGTTTACTGATGGATGGCGAGAAACGAATTACCTCAGAAACCTACAATATTGTTAAATCCACACTTTCCCATCATGTAAAGTTGTTGAAAGATGCCCAGTTGATCCGTGAAAACAAAGTAGGCACCACTAAAAAATATGCATTGAATCAGACGTATATCGAACGAGAATTACCTGGTCTGATTGAACTTATTCGCCATAGAGCAAAAAAACAGAACGTTTAAAGAGAGCGAAACAAAACTAAAAATCAGTTTTGTTTCGCTCTCTAAATTCAAATAAACGGCGAGAAAAAAGTAGCTCCTACGCTACGCTTCGATCACACCAGCTAACAAAATTCTAAGTGCTAAAGCATTAAGAGTTGAAGGCATCGGAAATAAGCCGAAACTCACTAAAATTTGAAAAGCACCAAGTAGGAATCATTCAACATCGAAAGGTACACTTTCGTGTTTCTTGTCATTTTCGTGAATTTCTTCTTATTGCTGTAAACACAACGAAGAATGGGTTGATGCTTTCTCGTCAAAGACTCGTCGCAGATAAACAGTGGTACACTTCGTTTCGATCTCATCAATCTCTAAGGATCAAAGATCCTAAGAATTGTAGGACTTGGTTCTCAGAGCTAAACACTTTTGTCTCAGCCTCTTCTGGCTATACTTTTTTCGTAAGCCCTAGGATAGCTCTCGCTTCTTCCGGCGTTGCCGGTTCTTTCCCTAATTCTTTGATCAAGGTTTTTGAACGTTCAACAAAGTCAACATTCGATTCAGCTAACTGACCTTTAAACAAGTAGCTATTGTCTTCCATTCCAACCCGAACATGACCGCCGAGCGCCAATGTCGTCATCAGGATGGGTGTACTTTCTTTACCGATCCCAAAAGCACTCCATGTCGCATTTTCAGGAAGTAAGCTTTTTAGATAAACTAAATTTTCAACTGTTGCCGCAATACCGCCTGGTGCACCTAATACAAACTGAAAATGCAGCGGCTCTTTTAAAATACCTTTTTTAGCATAATACAGCGCGTTGTACAACATCCCTGGATCAAAAACTTCAATCTCTGGTTTCACATTGACTTCCTGCATTTTCTTCCCTAATTTTTCTAAAAACATAGGATTATTTTCAAATACTGTCGTATGCTGCCAGTTCATCGTACCGCAGTCATAACTAGCGATTTCCGGGAGCAGCTCTACAAATGGTTTCATTCGCTCATCATCATTGAAGCCAGTTCCACCAGATGTAGTAATGTTGATGACGATATCACATTTTGATCGAATCAATTCCACTGTTTCTTTAAATTTCTCAAAATCCATCGTTGGATTTCCAGTTTCATCTCTTACATGGATGTGGGCGATCGCCGCACCTGCTTGATAGCATTTGTACACCTCATCAGCGATCTCAACTGGTGTTAGAGGGACATTCGGATTATGTTCCTTCGTCGTATAACCGCCTGTTGTCGCAACGGTGATGATTACTTTGTTTTTCAATTTTATCAGACCTTTCTATTCGTCGATCATAGCAACAGCTCTGATCCAGCCGCCGCTTGCTGCTTTTAATTTTACAGGAAAACAACTGAATTTAAATCCTGTTGCAGGCACTTGATCCAGATTCGCTAATTTTTCGATATGGCAGTATGCTTTTTCGATTCCGGCAAAATGACCTTCCCAAATGATACTTTTGTCGCCAGTTTCATCAAATTCTTTGCCGACGATTTTAAGCGGGCGATCCCAGCTCCATGCATCTGTTCCCATTACATGGATGCCTTGTTCGATCAGCCATAACGTAACCTCTCTGCCCATTCCGCAACCGGCTGACAGATACTCGATCGATCTCCATTTTTTAGAGGCTCCAGTATTTACCAAGACGATATCGCCTGGCTTCAAGGTATAGTTTAAGCGTTCAAATTCTTTTTCAAAATCTTCGATCGTTGCAGCAGAACCATCTGGTTTATGTGTAAAATCAACGACTACACCATCACCATAGCACCATTCAAGCGGTACTTCATCGATCGTCCAGGCACGTTCACCATTATTCATTGTTGGATGGTAATGATAAGGTGCATCTAAATGTGTGCCTGCATGAGTAGTCAATGTCACATCTTCCAAAGCCCAAGCCAAGCCATCCGGCAAATCTTCAGGTGTAGCCGTTCCAAAAAAACTCAACATGTACTCGATGCTATCTTTATGATCCTTATATTTGATCTCTGGAATCATTCCTACAGGATCAGACGGCAAACCACTTTCAATCGTTGTACTCAAGTCGACAAATTTCATATTTCTTTCCTCCTAAATAAGTTATTCTCTTTAAAATAAAACAGCTAAAAGCAATGCTGCGATAAACGCGATGAAACTTCCTACTACAACAGATATAAACAAATTTTTGTACGTTTCTTTATGTGTCAATCCCGTCAACGCATACATCGACAGTAAAGCGCCGCATTGAGGCAGACAAGTCAATACACCTGAAGCAATCGCTGACATTCGATGGATGATGGCTGGGTCGATCCCCATATCGACATAAGGCTGGACAAAATTGTTCATTACGATCCCTAGCGCACCAGAAGATGAACCAGTTACACCTGCCATGGCGCCTGTCAAAATCGATAAACTGATCAACGGATTTCCAGGAATGCTTTGAATGCCCGCTAAAATCGTTTGAAACCCTGCTGCTGATGCTACTACAGAACCAAAACCAACAGCCGAAGCAGAAAAAATCGTTGGTGAAATCGCTCCTGTTGCCCCCAGATTTAGAACTTGTTTATGGCTTTCAATGTAGGGATGGAATACAGCAGCTGAAAGAATGATCGATACCGTAAGTGCTGGAATGATAATGTTGCTGACTTTAAAAAAGCTGCCGACAAAAATAATAATGATCAATGTTACTAACGGCAAAAGACTTATGATCAAGCTCGGTTGTTTTCCTTCTGTTTTTACGTCTTCTTTTTTCGCATACTTTTGATCGAAAATCTCACCATTATTCAATGCTGCTTTAAGTTCTCTTTTCATACACCATAATCCCCAGATCGTCACTACGATCGAGGCAACAATGCCAAGGATAGGAGCTGCTGTCAAAGTAGTACCTAAAGTCATCGTTGGGATGACATTTTGAATAGCAGGTGTTCCCGGCATCATCGTCATCGTTACAGTTGCAACCCCTAAAAAATAAGGTGTGATGATCAGACGCCAAGGAATATTCAATTTTTCAAATAGATTTCTTGCCAAAGGAACGACCGCAAATAGAACAACGAATAAGCTCACACCGCCATAGGTCAATAATAGGCTCATTAGAAAAATCGCCACTAAAACAGAATAAGGTTTTTCCGTCCCAGTCAATTTCAAAATACCATTTGCAATTGAATTAGCTGCACCGCTTTCTTCACTATATTTCGCTAACACAGAGCCTAGTAGAAAAATAATAAAGAATGAGGAAACAAATCCTGATAATCCACCCATATATGAGTTTGGTCCTTTTAATAGGCTATCCAAGATCGGCATTTGATTCGTCAGCATAACAAGTAAGGCACAAAGCGGAGAAATAACTAAAATATTGATGCCTTTCAATGACAAGTAAATAATTAGGCCTGTCGCAAAAACAACCCCTGCAATCGCTAAAATTTCCATTAGTTGGACTCCTTTCGTTCAACGATCATCGATACGCCCATGCCGCCGCCAACACATAATGTGGCTAGACCTGTTTTCGCTTTATTCGCTTCCAAGCCATGTAACAGCGTGGTTAAAATCCGGGCACCTGAGGCTCCAATAGGATGACCTAATGCAATTGCTCCACCATAGATATTTGTTTTTTCTAAATCTAAACCAAGTTCTGATGCAACCGTAAGTGATTGTGCCGCAAAAGCTTCATTCGATTCTACTAAATCAATTTCCTTGATGTGCATGCCGATTTTATCAAGAGCTTTTCTCGTTGAAACAACAGGACCATAGCCCATAATATCAGGTTCCACTCCTTCAAAAGCATAGCTTTTGATTGTTGCCATATAAGAAATGCCAAGCGTCTCAGCTTTTTCTTTGCTCATCAAAAGCAGCATTGCTGCACCATCATTGATACCGGAAGCATTGCCGGCTGTTACAGTGCCATCTGCCTTAAAGACAGCTTTTAGATTGCCTAATTTTTCAAGTGATAGGCCTGCGCGAGGACCTTCATCTGTTGTCATATCAAAGGGAGCTTTTTTCTTTTGCTGTATAGTGATCGGTACGATTTCTTCTTCAAATTGATGATTTTCAATTGCTCTCAATGCCTTTTCCTGACTGTTCAATGCAAAAGCATCCTGTTCTTCACGGCTGATATGAAAACGTTCTGCTAATTTCTCAGCTGTGATTCCCATATGGATGCCGGAAAATGCATCTGTTAATCCATCAGATAATATCGTATCCGTTAATTGACTATGCCCCATTCTCATCCCCCAACGACTATCAGATGAAACATATCCAGCCTGACTCATACTTTCTGTTCCGCCAACTAAAACAACCTCTCGATCCCCAGATAAAATTGCCTGCACACCATTGATAACAGCCTTCATTCCTGAGCCGCAAACATTCCCAACAGTGGAAGCTGGTACTGAAAATGGTAATCCAGCGTTTACAGCAACTTGTCGAGCCACATTTTGACCTTTACCAGCAGATAAGACATTTCCGATGATGACTTCTTCGATCATTTCTTTAGATACGCCAGCTCTGACGATCAAGCCTTCCACAGCTTTCACACCTAAATCAACGGCTGAAAACGATGCTAGTGTACCGCCAAAGGTACCGATCGGCGTTCTCATCGCTGATACAACCACTACTTCTCTCATATTACTCTCTCCTTTAATTCAATAGTTCTGGAAGAATATCAAACTCTGCTTCAGTCGAAGCCTTGATTTCTTCTAAATTACTTCCTTCACAAATTTCAATAAGCGTTAAGCGATTTTCAATAAATTTGAAGACAGCCATCTCTGTGACGATCATTGAAACCGCACCGCTGGCTGTGAGCGGTAATGTACAAGCTTTTAAAATTTTTGGTTCCTTATTTTTAGTCATATGCTCCATCGCAATAATAACTTTTTTGGCTCCCGCTACAAGGTCCATAGCTCCACCCATTCCCGGAATCAACTTACCAGGAATCATCCAGTTTGCTAAATTTCCATTTTGATCCACTTGCAACCCACCTAAAACGGTGATATCGATATGTCCTCCCCGAATAAGAGAAAAGGAAGTCAGGCTATCAATAAATGTTCCGCCTTTGATAATTCCTGCTGGTGCACCACCGGCATTCACTAAAGTTGGCTCAATTTGATTTTCCAAAGGTTTGTCAATACCAACGACCCCATTTTCAGATTGTAAAAATACAGTAATGCTTGGATCGATGTAATTTGCAACTAATGTCGGCATTCCGATACCTAAATTGACAACATCACCATCTCTTAGTTCTTTCGCTACCCGCTTTGTAATTTTATCTTTTACCCGCATTGTTCTTCTCCTTCACCAAGATTTTATCGACAACCACAAATGGTGTCACGATTTCTTCTGGATCAAGCTCCCCCACTTCTACCAGTTCATCAACTTCAACGATCACTGTTTTTGCCGCTAATGCCATTACTGGATTAAAATTACGTGCTGCTTTTTGGTAAACAAGATTTCCTAAAGAATCTGCTTTGTATGCTTTGATCAACGCAACATCGGCAGTCAATGGGGCTTCCAAAAGATATTTTTCCCCATCAACAGAAATAATTTCTTTGCCTTCTTCTACAATGGTTCCTAGTCCAGTTGGTGTCAGAAAACCGCCAAGTCCTGAACCGCCAGCATGAATCTTTTCGGCTAATGTTCCTTGCGGCACCAATTCTACCTCTATTTCTTTGTTGATCATTTGTCGACCTGTTTCAGCGTTCATCCCAATATGCGAGGCAATAACTTTACGAACTTTATGCTGCAACAATAAATGACCAATCCCCAATCTATCTTGATCATCGGAAGAAACACCAGTATCATTACTAATGATCGTTAAATCTTCCAGCTCACTTTCAGCAATCGCTCGAATCGCTGTGTCCGGAGTTCCCACTGACATGAAACCGCCGATCATGATCGTCTCTCCTGTATGAATTAAATTTATTAGATCTTTTTGATTTATCCTTTTCATAACTTCCTCCATCGCCTTTGATTAAAACGGTTGCATTTCCTTATATACTAATAATATCAATGCTTTTTTTTCACGTCTAAGACTTTATTTTCATAACACCTATATGTTAAAGTTATAGGTATAGAATAGTTTATAGGAAGAAATATTTACTAAAGGAGGAGAATCATTTGGATATCAAGCAATTAAAATATTTTGTGACGATCGTCGATTCCGATAATAATTTATCTGCCGCGGCAAAAAAAATGCACCTTTCCCAACCTGCATTGAGTAAGATGATCAAAACGTTTGAAGAAGAAGAAAATGTCGAGTTGTTTATACGCAAACAAGGAAAACTTTCTGCTTTAACCGCTGTTGGGGAAACGTTTTACGAACAAGCCATCGAAGTCATTGCTTCTTATGAAGAAATGATGAAACAGCTCGAAGAAAAAAATCAGTTTTTGACTGGCAGTATCACGATCGGGATCCCGCCATTGATTCTTTCTCTGGTTTTTGCGAATTTTTTATCTCAGTTTATTCTAGAACATCCTGAGATAAGAATAAACATTGTCGAAGAAGGTGCGTATGAGCTAAAAAAAATGCTGCTGGTCAATGAAATCGATCTAGCCATTTTACTGCAGCCGACAGAATTAGCGAATATCGAGGAACATACGTTGGTAGAAGATGAGCTATATGCATTTATGAGTATCAACAATGCCTATGCTGAAAAGGAATGGATCACTTGGGAACAACTGGCAAAGGAGCCGTTGGCATTATTCAACGATACCTTCATGATCCATCATTTGGTCATGAGTTATTTTGACAAGCTAAATTTAAAGCCAATGATAAAAATCCAATCTGGTGCGTGGGATTTACTACTGAAAATGACCTTTAATACAGCATTTTTGACTATTCTGCCAGCTCCTGTCAAAGATTTCATTCAAGAACGGGATTACAAAGCTGTTCGAATCCAGCATCCATTATCTTGGAAAGTCACTGTCTGTCGTCCAAAAAAGAAAAATTACTTAAATGTCGAAAAATTTGTTTTAAAAAGTATCTTAGAACATTTTTCTAAACCGAATAACTAAAAAAAAAGACTGAACTCTATTCTATAATGATCAGTAGAAGGCACCTTCTATTGATCATTATAGACAGAAATCTCAGTCTCTTCTTTTTTATTCACCCATTTTTATTACGATTTTTCCGACCGCATGATGAGTTTCGCTCAAAGCATGTGCATCATAAACACCTTGTCTTGAGAATGGGAAAACCTCTCCAACAACAGAAGTAACTTTCCCTTTTGCCATTAAATCAGCGATTTTACTCAACTGCTCACCATCTGGCTGTAGCCAAATACCTTCCGCTCGAATATTTTTTTCTTTGGCAAGTTCTTCGTCTACGATCCCAACGATCGAAATCAAGCGGCCTGTATCAGCTTTTAGGACCTTGAAACTATTTTTTTGAACGTCTCCGCCCATCGTATCAAACACTAAATCGATATCCGATAAAATATCTGTAAAATCTGTTGTATGATAATCGATCACTTCATCTGCACCTAATTTGTTCAATAACTCATGATTTTTTTCACTAGCTGTTGTAATAACATAGGCACCTGCTTCTTTTGCTAATTGGATCGCATAAGTTCCCACGCCGCCTGCACCCGCATGGATCAAGACTTTTTCACCTTTTTTAAGATCGCCATGATCGAACAATGCTTGCCAAGCAGTCAGCCCTGCTAATGGCACAGCAGCAGCTTCTTCAAAGCTAATATTTTCAGGGATCGCTGCTAATAAATGATCATCGACGATCGTTTCTTCTGCGTAAGTGCCAAAACGAGTGGTTTCAGGACGAGCGAAAACTTTATCGCCGACTTTCCACTCTGTTACAAGGCTTCCAACCTCAGTGATCACACCGGCAACATCCCAGCCTAAAATAATTGGAAATTCCCAGTCGAACATTTGCTTCAAATAGCCTTCTCTAAGTTTCCAGTCGATTGGATTGATCGACGTTGCATATTCCTTTACTAATACTTGATGTTCTTTTAATTCAGGTAAGGTAACCTCTTGTTCTTCTAAGACATCCTTACTGCCATATTGATTGATTACTACTGCTTTCATGATCGTTCCTCCGTTTTTCAACAAAATGTAAACTTAGTATACTCCTTTTTATTTATTTAGGTAACTAATATGCTTACTAAAAGAAAGTAAAAAAGACAAAGCAAAATGAGCTGGTATCTTTGCTTTGTCTTTCTATTTTCTATTTATTTTTATTCATAACGTAAAGATTCGATTGGATCTAATTTGGCTGCTCTTCTTGCTGGTAATGTTCCTGCTAAGAAAGCAATTGCCATGATCACTAAGATAATCACGAGTGAAGACCCTGCTGAAAATTGGATCAGTGTAAATCCAGTCAATGCTTCTAAGAATGAATCTGCAGCGATTTGGTTCACTAGTGCGCCAACACCGACTGCTCCTAAAATTCCTAATACTGAGCCTAAGAATCCGATCAACGCTGCTTCTACACTAAAAATCGTAAAGACTTTACCACTACTTAATCCCATTGCTTTCATTAAGCCGATCTCTCTTGTGCGCTCTTGAACGGACATGTACAACGTATTGATGATCCCAAAGCTTGCTGCTAATAATGCAATCGCCCCAAACATTGTTAAGACTCCTGTAATTGCATTGATGATATTTCTGATCATACCGATTTCATCTTCCACGGTCGATCCAGTATAACCTGCTTTGTCCAAACGATCTTTAATTGCCGTAATGTCTTCTTTTGTACTATTTTTATCCGCAGCTGCAATGACCATTCCATATTGGTTTTGCATGTTTTCCGGCAGACCTTCTTCGTTGATTTCGACCAGTTTATCTACTAATGAGCGGTTCATCAATGACATACCACCTTGAATCAAGCTGGTATTACGAACGCCAACGATTTTTGCTTCGACCACTTTTTCTTCTCCGCCAAGCGTTGGAGCTGTTCCTAGTTTCACAGTTTTACCAACTGCGTCCTTACTTGATTTGAAGCCAAGTGATTTCACATATTCAGGTGCTAAATTGATTTCAAATGCTGTGCTGTCTTGAGAAACAGTTTTACCCGTTTCCAGATCGATATTCATATCTTCCATCGTCGAACTTGCAGAAAATACATATTTTTCACCGTTTGTACCTTCAATATAATCGATCGTTGCAGATTTCATCGGTTCAACAGAATCGATCCCTTTAAGTTCTTTTATTTTTTCAACATCTTTTTCTGTCATTGCTTGTATTTGTGACATTGTGCTGGTCTTTTTATCTGGATCATATTTTGTAGGCTCATCGCTATTGCCCATGTTCATTTCCATTTTCGGCTGAACAAAAATTTGATTTTCTCCGCCGACACTGCCGACTTGCTTATCGATATAGTCATTCACACCAATATTGACCCCTGTCGTCAATGAGATAGTAAAAGCACCAATAAAAATCGCAACAATCGTCAAAATCGTCCGACCTTTGTTACGCATTAAGTTTGAACTTGCTGATTTCAAAATATCGCTGAATTTCATCTACTCATCTCCTCCTATGATCAAGCCGTCACGAACATGGATCTGACGATCACAGCGAGCCGCAAGTTCTGGGTCATGCGTTACAATGATCAGCGTGATGCCTTTTTTCTTATTCAAATCAAATAAAAGCTGTTCGATTTTATCTCCTGTTGTCGAATCCAGATTCCCCGTTGGTTCATCAGCAAAAATGATTTTCGGATTATTGACTAACGCACGCGCAATACAAACACGTTGCTTTTGTCCACCAGATAAGTTATTGGCTTTGTTATTGATTTTATCTTCTAAATCAACAGCTTTAAGTGCCTCAAGCGCCATTTCCTTGCGTTTACCACTAGAGATCCCACCGATTTTTAACGGCAGCATCACATTGTTTAAAACGGTATCTTTAGGGTTCATAAAGAATTGCTGGAAGACAAAACCGAATTGTTCATTCCTTGTTTTATCTAATTGTTTTTTACTGATGCTGGTAACATTTTGATTATTTAATAAAATTTCACCGGATGTTGGCTTATCCAACAATGCGAGAATATGCATAAATGTTGATTTTCCTGATCCACTTTTCCCGATGATCGCTACAGATTCGCCTTCTTCAACTGATAGATCCACACCTTTTAAGGCATCGAATCTTGATTCGTTTCGTCCATAGCTTTTTTTTATGTTTTTAGCTTCGATTACAGACATTTTATCCCTCCATTTTTTGACTTACTGCTTGATTTAGTAAGTGATGACTTTTCCAGTTTTCCCTTTTTCCACATACAACCTCCTGCTACCCTTACTATTTTGAACTAAGTTACTTTTCTTGTCATGGTACCTTAGACCTATAAACAGATAGACTTTAGGTGGATATTGAAAAAACAACACAAAACAAGTCAAGTGACTGCTCTGTGTTGCTTTTTTCAACATTTTATAACATGGTGTTTCGATTCTCATTTCAGGTCATCAACCTTTTTGGAAGGCTTAGATTTTTATATTCTTTTAATCGACCGCTTTTTTCGTCTCCAACATTCTGTAGCCGATCCCTATCTCAGTTAAAATATATTCCGGTTCTACTGGATTTTCTTCGATCTTTTTACGAATATTCGACATATTGACTCTTAGCGTCTGGCTTTCATTGCTGTATGGTCCCCAAACTTTTTGAGAAATAAAGGTGTGTGTCAAAACCTTTCCCATATTTTCACCTAAGACTTGGATGATCTTGTATTCGTTTGGCGTCAAGTGAATGATTTGTCCTCGTTTTGTCACTTGATGATGTTCAATATCGATACACAAATCTCCATTTATGATTTGTTTAACTTCTTGTGTATTCGAATGAGCCGCCGCATGACGCAAGGCTGTTCTGATCCTAGCCAAAAGCTCAGGAGTGCCAAACGGCTTGGTGATATAGTCATCAGCTCCAAGATCTAAGGCTTCTACCTTATGATCCTCATGATCCCGAGCTGAAATAATGATGATCGGTATAGAGGAGGCTGCCCGAATGCTTTTCAATACATCCATCCCATCTTGATCTGGCAAGCCAAGGTCCAGCAAAATCAAATCGACAGGCCACATTCGATACGTCGACAAGCCTTCAAGAGCCGAGCGTGCGATATAGATCGTGTGTTTTTCTTTTTCTAAAACGGCGCCCATAAACTCTGCAATTACATCGTCATCTTCTATGATTAAAATCGTTGCCATTTATAGTTGCTCCTTTCTTTCCAGAGGGAGTGTAAAGGTAAAGAATGCGCCCCTTTGTGGTCGATTGCCGGCGTTTAGTGTCCCATCGTGTGCTAAGATGATCGTTTTTACAATGGATAATCCGATGCCCATGCCATTTTTTGAATCGACGGGTGTACTTTGCTGGTTCATTCCGCTGAATAGACCTTTTAGCTGTTCTGAAGTCAAGCCCTGTCCTTGATCTGCCACTTCGAATACAGCATCATTTTCAGCTAGTGAGATCGTCACAAAAATCGCTGATTGGCAATTGGAATGACGAATAGCATTTTCCATCAAATTAAAAAGCACTTGTTCGATCAAAATAGAATCCATCGGTACTAAAATAAATTCTTCTGGTAAAGAAACCTTGATCTCACTTGTTGGATAGCTTTTTCTAATTCGCTGAATCGCTGAAGCAACAACTTCTTCAACCGCTTCTTTACGTTTTGCGACTTTCATAGTTTCCTCATTGATCCGAGTGATCGATAATAGATTTTCTACCATACGAATCAACCAGTCTGCATCCTCTTTGATTCCGACCAGTAGTTTTTGTTTCGTTTCTGTAGGCAGTAAAGTGCTTTTATCTTCTGCAAGAATAGCTTCAACTGAGCCCGAAATCCCTGTGAGCGGTGTACGCAGATCATGTGAGATCGCCCGCAACAAATTTCCACGCATTCGTTCTTTTTCACTTTCAAATAAGATTTGCTGACGCTCTGAGGTGAGTATATTTTGTTCGAGGGCAAGTGCCAACTGTGTCGAGATCAACTCTAGGAAGCTAATGATTTCATCCGTGATCGGGTTCTCTTTACTTTTTTCAATACCGATCACAGCTAAGGTAGCACCATTTGATAATACTGGTAAATAGAGTGCTTTAGCTCCCATCAATGTATCAGTTCCATAACCAGCCTGCTTTTGATTGACAAAGACCCAATTTGCGACTGCCAATTCTTCCAAACTTCTTAACGGCCCTTTGATCGGTGCGCCATTTGGTTCTTTGACTTCCTGTTCGTCATACAGCACGACTTCACGATCCAGCATGTTCGATAGATAGTCGGCAGTTGTTGCTAGAATTTCTTTTTGATCATGAGTTACTAAGTATTTTTTATTTAGCTCGTATAAAATTTCCAACTGATGTTCACGTTTCATCGCATAAAAAGCCTGTTTTTTGATCTGCATCATCAAATTACTGACTAACAAAGCAACCAAAAGCATAAAAAAGAGGGTCAATGGGTAGCCTTGTTTATAGACTGTCAATGAATAAAGCGGCGCTACAAAAAACCAATTGAACATCAGCACACTAGCAATCGATGCTATCGCTGTCCATAAATAACCCGTTGTGGCTCTAGCTACCAATAATACAAATAAGATGTAGATCAGAATCAGATTTTGGTCGCCGATATGAAAGTACGAACCTAATTCTGATAAAATGGTCGCCATCGCCAACAACCCCAGTGTCATATAAAAATCTTTCCAAGTGAAAACGGTATTCAGATTTTTTTTCTTTGCAGCATATTTATTCAAAAGATACTTATTTGACTGATAAGGCACTAAATGGATGTCCACATCCGGGATGAATGAAACAAGCTCATCTTCTAGATCCGGCCGATACAAGCGAATGAAACGAGAGCGATTGATGACTTTCCCCATCACAAGATCCGTGACACCGCGCATTTTGACATACTGGATGATCGTAGCTCTTTGATTATCACTTTCTAAAGTGACCACTTCACCGCCTAATTTCGTTGCTAATTTTGCGTTTTCTGACTCGGAATGCTCAGACAAATCTTCTAAAATTTCCAATGCAATCCACTCAGTCCCCAATGCTTGTGCTAATCGAGCGGTCCAACGTAAACATTTTTTAGTCATTTCAGGATTTTTCTCATCAATAACTGTTAGTAATTTAGAATGGATTCCTGTACTCTTTTGCGTTTCCTGTTGATTTGTCGTATTGATATGATCGGAGGCTTTACGTATGGCAAGTCCTCTTAACAGTGTGAGATTGTCCGAGGTAAAAAAGTTCGCCATCGCTTTTTTGGCGTTTTCTGAATGATAGATCTTCCCTTGTTTTAGACGCTCTAAAAGCTCTTCTGTTTCAATATCAACGACTTTTAAAGCACTTGTTTCAAAAAAAGTATCTGGAACTGTTTCGGAAATATGAACACCTGTTACTTGTTCAACGATATCATTCAGGCTTTCGATATGCTGAACATTGACTGTCGTATAAACATCGATTCCAGCTTTCAATAATTCTTCGATATCCTGGTATCTTTTTTTGTTGCGGGCGCCCACAGCATTTGTATGAGCCAATTCATCCACTAAAATAAGATCCGGCTTTTCTTTTAGAGCAGCATCTACATCAAACTCTCGGATCGTGATTCCTTTGTAGGTATACTTTTTAGTCGGCATAATGGGAAGCCCTTTGACCAAGGCTTCTGTCTCAGGTCTAGCGTGAGGTTCTACATACCCCACGACGACTGTCTTTCCTTCTGCTTGTTGCTCATGCGCTTCTTTCAGCATAGCATAAGTTTTTCCTACCCCTGCAGCATAACCGAAGAAAACCTTCAGTCTACCAGACCTCAGGCTTTGTTCGTTTTTCTTCCATTTCTCTAATAAGTATTCTGGATCTAACCGTTCCTCAGTCACGTTGATACCATCCTTTATTTAGCCTCATCCAGCATTTGATTGACGCCTAACACATTGATCCGTCTTGAGTCTGCTGGTCCGATTTTGAGCCCCGTGATATTTTGTTTGATTATATCACGGACCTCTTCTTTTTTCATCGTTCTCGCTGAGGCGATTCGTGAAACCTGAAGCATTGCAGCATCGAGCGAGATTTCTGGATCGACACCACTCGCTGAAGCGGTGACTAGTTCGATCGGGACTTCTTTTGAATCTGCTTGTTCGATTCTTTCATCAATCAATTTTTGTTGTTCTTTTGATACTGGCGAAAGCTGACTGACTGTCGTTGGTCGTCCATGTAAATATTTATCCGCTGAAAACTCTTGTCCAATCAATTTGGAGCCGATGATCTGCTTTTTCCCTGCTTTTTCTGTTTTTACTAAACTGCCATTAGCCTGAGATGAAAAAAGCACTTGACCGAACGCAGTGACAGCTGCTGTATAAAACACACCGCACAATAGGGTGAATACTACGAGACTCTTTAATGAGGCAATCATTGTTTTTTTCACTTTTTTCTCTCCTCTTTATATAAACTACGAACTAATACAATAAAAATGTGAGACAAAGGTCGATCAATTTGATCGCAACAAACGGTGCGACTACTCCGCCTAAACCATATACCAGCAAGTTGTGACGCAAAATTTGACTAGCTGGCTTTTCTTTATAGGGAACGCCTTTCAACGCAAGAGGGATCAACGCTACAATGATAAATGCATTATAGATGATCGCTGATAAAATAGCCGTTGTCGGATTTGTCAGTTTCATGATATTCAGCGCTTCTAAAGAAGGATAAATACTGAAAAATAACACTGGGATGATCGCGAAATATTTTGCGATATCATTGGCGATGCTAAAGGTCGTCAATGCACCACGTGTCATCAACAGCTGTTTGCCGATCTTAACAATACTGATCAATTTCGTCGGGCTGGAATCCAGATCGATCATATTACCGGCTTCTTTAGCCGCTTGCGTCCCTGTATTCATCGCAACAGCAACATCTGCTTGAGCAAGCGCTGGCGCATCGTTCGTCCCATCTCCGGTCATAGCAACCAAGTGCCCTTTTTCTTGATAATCACGGATCAAGCTCATCTTATTTTCCGGTGTTGCTTCTGCCAGAAAGTCATCTACACCAGCTTCTGCAGCAATTGCTGCAGCAGTCATCGGATTGTCCCCTGTGATCATGATCGTTTTGATCCCCATTTTACGTAGATCATCAAATTTTTCTTTTACTCCGTTTTTGACGATATCTTTCAAATAAATCACGCCAAATACTTGATTGTTTTTAACAACAACTAACGGTGTTCCGCCTTCGTTGGCTACACGTTGGACGATCTGATCACATTCTTCAGGGTATTGATTGCCTTTTTCTTCCACATAATTTTTCATTGTATCAGCCGCACCTTTACGGATTTCATCCCCTTGATAATCGATGCCGCTCATTCTAGTCTTAGCGGTAAACTCAATAAATTCAACGTCTACATGATTAAGCTCACGTCCGCGGATATCAAATTTTTCCTTTGCTAAAATGACGATGCTTCTACCTTCGGCTGTTTCATCCGCTAAAGAAGAAAGCTGTGCTGCATCCGCCAGTTCATATTCAGACACCCCTGCTACAGGGATAAATTCACTAGCGCGACGATTCCCTAAGGTGATCGTTCCTGTTTTATCTAGTAATAAAATATCCACATCTCCAGCCGCTTCGATTGCCCGTCCGCTCATGGCGATCACATTTTCTTTATTCAAACGGCTCATGCCCGCGATCCCGATCGAAGAAACTAATGCACCGATCGTTGTCGGCGCCAAGCATACCAATAACGCGATGATCACAGTCAATGCTAATGCAGAGCCATTTCCAACCAATTCACTGGAAAATTTAGTAAATGGCAGTAAAGTAGCCGAAACAACAAGAAAAATAATCGTCAACATGATCAAAATGATTTGTAAACCAATTTCATTTGGTGTCTTTTTACGTTCGGTTCCTTCCACCATAGAAATCATTTTGTCTAAAAAAGATTCGCCATTTTCAGCTGTTACTTTGATCACCAAATAGTCAGAAACGACCGTTGTCCCTCCTGTTACTGCACTTCGGTCACCTCCTGATTCTCTGATCACTGGTGCTGATTCTCCTGTGATCGCACTTTCATCAACAGAGGCAGCTCCATCGATCACATCGCCATCCATAGGAATTTGTTCATTTGCACAAACGTAAACGAGGTCGCCTTTTTTCAGCTCTGATGATTTGACCTCGCTGAATTTTTTCAGCTCAGCGTCTTCTACTGAAGCAACTTTATGCGCAACGACATCTTTTTTTGCCTGCTTTAAACTTTCTGCCTGAGCCTTGCCTCTTCCTTCTGCGATCGCTTCAGCAAAATTTGCAAATAAAATCGTCAACCATAAAATCAATGCGATTGCCAAAATAAAGAATGGTTCTGTATCTGTGTATCCTGTAAAGGTCAAAATATAAAGAACGGTCGTTAGCATTGCGCCGAGGTAAACAACCAACATGACAGGATTTTTTATTTGAACAGCGGGAGCTAATTTTTTAAAGGAAGATCGTAAAGCGTCTAAATAAACGGTGCGTTTACTTTGTGTTTTTTTCAATTTTTTCCCCTTCTTTGCTTTATTTAGTTATGAAATGTTCAGCGATCGGGCCTAATGCCATTGCTGGTAAAAAGCTTAGTGCTCCTACGACTAAAATCACGATGATCAGCATCGTCACAAAGGTCGCATTCGTTGTTGATAATGAGCCTGATCCTGTGGCAACGATTTTCTTTTTCCCTAAATTAGAGGCCAAATAAATCACTGCCAACATAGGAATAAAACGAGATAAGATCATGATCACACCACCTAGTAAATTCATAAATGGCGTATCTACAGTCAATCCGGCAAATGCACTTCCGTTATTATTTGCTAATGAAGAAAAGGCATAGAGGATCTCTGAAAATCCGTGAGGGCCCTGATTACCTAACCAGCTCATTGCCTGAGGATTCAAAATAAACAACATTGTTCCGATCAAGGTCAGTAACAGCGGAGTCAAAATCACTAAGCAAACCATTTTCATATCAAAAGGCTCGATTTTTTTCCCTAAATATTCGGGCGTTCGTCCAACCAATAAACCTGCAATAAAAATGGCTAGTAAAATAAAGACGATCATGCCATAAAGTCCACTGCCAGCTCCGCCAAAGATGATTTCACCAAGCTGCATCAAAAACATCGGCAGCAAACCGCCCAGCGGTGTGAAACTGTCTAGCATCGCATTGACCGAACCATTTGACGCAGCAGTCGTACTAACAGCCCATAAACTTGACCAGCCAATACCAAAGCGTGTTTCTTTTCCTTCAAGGTTCATTTGACCGATCACTTGCTGAAACTGTGGTCCGTAATATTCACTCAAGGTCACACCGATCAAAGCAGCGATCAAAAAACCAAGAGACACGATCATGATCGTTCTGCCTTGTTTCCAATCCTTGACGAATAATCCAAAAGCAACGATCAAAGCTGCTGGTATCAGTAAAATAGAAATATTTTCAATAAAATTACTGATCAAATTAGGGTTTTCAAAAGGATAAGCAGAGTTTCCACCATAGTAGCCACCACCATTTGTTCCTAATTGTTTGATCGCAACTTGACTGGCTACAGTTCCCAACGGTAAAAAGATTTTTTCTCCAAGCTCTAAACTCGTTGTTTCAACCGATCCAGCAAAGGTTTGAACAGCACCTTGAGAGATCAAAAGGAGCGATACGATAAAAGAGAGTGGTAATAATACATATAAAATGATTCTCGTTAAATCTTGCCAGAAGTTTCCAATCTGCTTCGTTGTCCGATTCACAAAACCACGAAGTAAAACAAATAAAACGGCAATTCCTACACCAGCAGAAACAAAATTCTGAACGGTTAAGCCAAATGCCTGACTAAAAATCGATAATGATTCTTCTCCTGCATACGCCTGCCAGTTCGTATTTGTTACAAAGCTTGCCGCTGTATTAAAAGCAAGGGACACGTTCATTCCTGGCATCTTCTCTGGATTTAGCGGTAAAAACCCCTGTGTCACAAGCATACCCATCAGCAGTAAAAACGAGAACAAACTGAAAAACACTACACTTGCACCGTATTGTTTTGCGGTCATCGCTTTTTGTGCCGGACTGCCTAAAAACTGATATATTTTTGTCTCAACTGGCGCAAGTATCCTTGTCATAAATGTTTTCTGTCCAGTCATGACCTTATTCATATAAACACCTAATGGAATCGCTAACCCTATCAGCACAATAAAAAAGAAGAACTGCTGTATCAAAATAGTACTCACTGTTGATCCCCCCAAAGTAGTTGGTAAAATAAATAAATAAGCAATAACGCTGCGATAATACCCGAAATAATCGTCATCAAAATTCCTCTCCTTCATTTGATAAAAAAATGATATCAGTTTTTATATAAAGATAGTGTTAAAGTGGAGGGATTTTCTTTATAGAATCTTTATACGTGAAGAAGAACCTATTTATCCGTATTTATGCGTATTTTATTTTGTCGCCTTTTCTTACAGTTTTGCGACTGAAAGGAGGTGTGCTTGATGTTATTGGCATTTCTTTGTCCACTTCTTGTCGGAATTTTGCTTGCTCTATTCGAGTATTGGTTAAATAACAGAAAGAAGAAGTGAAAATAGGCGACAAAAAAAGACCCCCTAGAGTCCCAAGCTCTAGGGGGTTTGTGTACTTGATGTTTTTGGCTTTCAAAGGTAGTATACCATGATCAGCATTTAAACATCAAGAAGAATGTTATATTTTACATTAATTTCTCAATATCCCCAGCGATTTTCTCTGGTTCTACTGTTGGTGCAAAGCGCTTCACGACCTTGCCTTCACGATCAACTAAAAACTTCGTGAAGTTCCATTTGATCGCTCCACCTAAAAGTCCGCCTTTTTCGCCTTTTAAAAAAGCATATAATGGGTCAGCATTTTCGCCATTCACATCGATTTTTCCAAATGTTTCAAAGGTCGTTTGATACGTCAATTGACAAAAATCGCTGATTTCCTGATTCGTTCCTGGCGCTTGATGCCCAAACTGATTACAAGGAAAATCCAGAATTTCAAATCCTTGCTCTTTATACTCTTTATATAATTTTTCTAATCCCTCATATTGTGGAGTAAAACCGCAGCCGGTCGCCGTATTGACGATCAACAGGACTTTCCCTTTGTATTTCTCTAGCGAAACTGTATCGTTGTCAGTCGTCTTTACTTGATAGTCATAAATACTCATCCTCTATCATCCTCTCTATACTCTTTTCTAAATACTAGCTAGTAAAAAGAGATTCGTCAAGAATACACGCTTCAATAATAAATCGGAGTCATTTCCAGCAAAACGATGCCGTTCGTATCTAATGTTACAAAGTAATGAAAGGTTTCTTGAATGTGTACATCAAATACTCTCATCTTAGGCCGACTTTTATTCATAATATATTCCTGTGCTTCCAGATCAAGTGACGCCGCATTTTTAAATTCTTCATAAGTATAAAATAATGCGCCATTGTAGCGATTAAACTCAATTTGCTTGACCTGATATTGTGCAGGCTTGATTTTCGATAGATCCAGTTCGATATTTACCGAATGGCTTTTTAAAAAAGCTTCCTCCGTAGAAAGGTGCGGGTCAAAATAATTAGTATTGAACAGTAATAGCTGATATTTCCCATTGTTATGTGTCATTATATACTCTTCTCCTGCCGTTACAACAGTTCCACCCAGTCGACGTGCTAGCCATAAGCAAAAATACACTGGACGTTTGCCGCTATGATAATGAAAAAGTTCCAAGCCATCATTTTTCAGCGGACGATTTTGAGTGTTGACCTCATATAAATCGATATTCAGCCAAAAACCATAGCCCTGTAGTAATGGCGTCAACATCAACAAATCTTTTAGAACGATCGCTCCTCTAAAAAATGTACCGTTACTGATACGCGTCATTCCTGTCAATGTATTCCACTCCGTTAAATACAAGGGTAATTTCACGTCAAACTCTTTCATGAGATGCTTGATATAGAATGTTTTATTCAGCACATATTGATGATAATTCTTCAAATCGGGAAACGTGCTGTCTAAATTCCTAAACACATAATTCGGTTCCGCCGAAAACGAAACAAATTTACAAAAAGGAGCAATTTCTTTAAAGAAAAATCGGAATGAGCTCAACTCATCATATTCAAAGAATGGATCATCTAAAGACAATTCTGCGCCTATTTCGATTTCTGGAAATTGGCTATCTATGATTTTCTTCAGCTCCAAAAACTCAGAATGATAATTGTCTGTCTGTTGCTCTTCAAACCGGCAATTGATTTTCCAATGTGTCAACATCTGTTTACCGAACGTACTTTGAACATGTCTGAAAAATTTACGATAATTTTCTCGTTCATAGGCACCCATTGCCCTGAACTTTGGCAATGATAGTTGAAAAAATAGGCGGAATCGATGTTCATTCAAAAATGCCAATATACAATCCAGCTTTTCAAAGGCTGGGAAAGAGTTCATTCCAGCTTCTTGATGAATCTGAACTGTCAGCGGCAACTGAGCATATAAGGAATGCACACTGATGTAATCGATTCCTATTTGTTCATTCAATTCAATAAGCTCTTCTTGCACCTTTTTCAACGCTAAATTTTCCAGAGTACCGACCTTGATGATCACTTCTTTCTTTTGATAATCTGTCACTGTTTTTTCACAAGTAATCTGTAATTGCTTAGTTTTTAATGAAAGCTCAGAGCTCTGAGCTTCTTCTAACGTCGTCTGAAGATAGCTATATAATGGGGGCAAAATTTCTTTGATCGTTAAATCAGCAGTAGATGCTTTCAAATGCAGCGTTGGGCTGACTTCTTTTTTAGATAAATGGGCGAAACGATAGTCTGTTGGCGACACCTGAAAAAGCTTCTTGAACTGTTCCCGATAGGTCTTACTGCTATGAAACCCTACATCAAGAGCAATTTGTTCAATGCTTTTTTTCGTATAAAGCAGCTCTGTTAAGCTATGCTTGACCGCAAGTGATCGAACATAATGGGAAAAATAATCACCTGTCTCCTTTTTAAAAAATTTGGATAATGTCGGTTCTGACATAAAAAAGTGCTCTGCCGTCTCTGCTAAAGACACTCCTCTCTGATAATTATTTTCGATATATTCCAAGATATCTCTCAATGTCTGATTTTCTGAATGTAGCGCCGTACTCTCTTCTTCCCTTTGAAAATTGTGTACCAAAGACAAAATAATTTGGGTCAAGTATAACGAAGCTTTTAATTGCTTAGCGGATTCCTCACTGAATTTGACTAAACATAACTCAGCAATCTGTCTTCTTAAGGATAAAACCGCATGCAATTTCCCATATTCTTTTTGCTTGGGTCGACAATCAAAGTAGGTGTAGAAAAAAGCTGGAAACTGGGAAGCAAAGAACAGACTATTGATAGTCAATTCAATATAAAAGCAGGATTCATGTGTCTGTCTACTCAAGACAAAATAATCACTGGCATTGATCACAAACAGTTCTCCAGCTTGGATCGTTTCGCTTTTTTCTTCTATCGTAATCGACAATTCTCCTTTTAAAACGAGCAGAATCGTTGTTTCTTTGGCTAACTCTTGTCTTTCATCAGTCAATTGATGATAACGAACGCGATAATTTTCATTTGCAATCATTTGTTTGCTCCTTTATCAGATTTCTCTAATATTGTAGCACATTTCAGAAAATATCGTTCTTTAACAAGTTGTTTCTTTTCTCATATTTTGTTTAATAAAAATTATCCTGAATTTATGAAAATATCCGCATTGTCTTAGTCAAAAATAGGTATAAACTATGGAGTGTATTTGAAAGGAGATTCACAAAGAATGGATATTAAAACCCAATTATTTACGTTGCTTCAACAAAAAGAAGCTGAAATGATCAAGATTCGCAGACATTTTCACGAGAATCCAGAATTATCATTTCATGAAACCAAGACTGCACAATATATTGCTGACTTTTATGCGGGCAAAGATTGTGAAGTAAAAACACATATCGGAGGCGGAAATGGTCTTTTAGTCGATATTCATGGCGGCAAAAAAGGACCTGTTTTGGCAATTCGAGCAGATTTTGATGCTTTGCCGATCCAAGAAGATACAGGTCTGGATTTTTCCTCTAAGACTGATGGCGTGATGCATGCCTGTGGTCATGATGGCCATACCGCTTACATGATGATTCTAGCAGATTCTTTGATCGAGCTGAAAGATCATCTGCCTGGTACGATCCGAATCATTCATCAACCTGCTGAAGAAGTTCCGCCAGGCGGAGCCAAAGGAATGATCGAAGCCGGTTGTTTAGACGGTGTGGATCATGTTTTAGGTATCCATGTCATGAGTATGATGCCTTTAGGGGATGTCCTTTATCACAAAGGCTCTGTTCATACCGGCCGTGCAACCTTTAAAGTCGTTTTACAAGGAAAAGGCGGGCATGGTTCAACACCTCAGGATGCAAACGATACGATCGTTGCTGCTTCACAATTCGTGACTGCTGTCCAAACGATCGTCAGCCGCCGCATCGATCCTTTCGATACAGCCACTGTAACGATCGGTTCATTTGATGGCAAAGGGTCAGCGAATGTAATCAAAGATTCCGTTACTCTTGAAGGCGATGTACGGATCATGAAGGAAGAAACACGTGAAATCGTGGAAAAAGAATTTAAACAAATTTTAGATGGTGTCTGCAAGGCGTTTGGTATTGAGTACGATCTTGATTATGCCAATGATTATCCTGTTTGTGTCAATGATGAACAAACAACTGAAATGGTCGCAGCAGCACTTACAGAAGCACAAATTCCCGAAATCAAACATTTAGTAGAATGCGGTCCGCAAACACCTTCTGAAGATTTCGCTTATTATGCCAAAGAACGTCCAAGTTGTTTCTTTTTCGTTGGCGCGCATAAAGAAGGCACGCCGATGTATCCACATCACCATCCTAAATTTTATATCGATGAAGACTGCTTGCTGATCGCAGCAAAATCAATGGGAGCAGCCGTTTTACATTACTTATCTGAAGGAGTTTAATCATGAAAGCAACAGCACACACAGCAGAAACTGCAGCATATAAAGGAACAAATAAATTATTAGTTGGGATCGTTTTGAGCGTATTGACCTATTGGTTATTCGCTCAATCGTTACTCAATATGGCTCCGGATGTTCAGCGTGACTTAGGGGTTTCATCAGGTATTTTAAGCATTGGTATTTCTATGACGGGGTTATTCTCCGGTATCTTTATCGTCGTTGCCGGCGGTTTAGCCGATAAATTAGGCAGAATGAAATTGACTTATATCGGTCTGATTTTAAGTGTGATCGGGTCAGGTGCATTAGTCGCGGCCCATGGTCCAGCGTTATTTATCGGTGGTCGTATTTTACAAGGGTTATCCGCTGCTTGTATCATGCCGGCGACAATGGCTTTAGTAAAAACGTATTATGAGGGAAAAGACCGCCAACGGGCACTAAGCTACTGGTCGATCGGTTCTTGGGGCGGTTCAGGCTTTTGTTCTTTCTTCGGCGGAGCGATCGCTAGTTCTTTAGGTTGGCGCTATGTATTTGTTTTTTCAATCATTATTTCTATTATCAGCGCACTATTGATCTTCGGTACTCCTGAAAGCAAAGTCGAAACAAACAGCAACAGCAAGTTCGATACAGTTGGTTTGCTTCTCTTTATTATTTCAATGGTCGCTTTGAATATCGTTGTTTCTAAAGGTTCTGAATTAGGCTGGACCAGTCCGATCGTCTTGATTTTAGCTGTCATCATAATAGCTGGATTGATCGCCTTTTACAAAGTTGAACAAGCGATCGACAACAGTTTCGTAGAATTTTCACTCTTTGAAAACCGCGGCTATCTCGGTGCGACGATCTCAAACTTCTTATTAAACGCTGTCGCTGGAACATTGATCGTTATTAATACGTATGTCCAACAAGGACGCGGCCTTTCATCAGCTAAAACAGGAATGCTTTCTATTGGTTACCTTTGCTTAGTGTTGATCACGATCCGTATTGGGGAAAAATTATTGCAAACGATCGGTGCTAAAAAACCGATGCTTTGGGGAACCATTCTCTCAGGTGTAGGTGTTGGTCTAATGGCGTTGACCATGATCACAGGTACAGCTTATTTTGTCCTTGTTTTTATCGGCTATAGCTTGTTTGGTATGGGACTTGGTATGTATGCAACACCGTCTACCGATACAGCGATTTCAAGTGTACCGAATGAAAAAGCAGGGGTTGCATCCGGTATTTACAAAATGGCCAGCTCTCTAGGCGGCGCACTCGGCGTAGCAATTTCTGCAGCTGTTTATAACGGCTTGAGTGCATCAGGGAATTACACATTAGGTGCCACAGGCGGACTACTAACGAATATCCTGTTTTGTGTATTAGCACTAGGCTCTATTCTTTTTATCATTCCAAAAGAAAAACATAATTAAATTAGTCTTATTTCATAAATTGGAGGAAATACGGATGAACAATCAAGAAGCATTACAATTATTAAAAGAAGTCGTTCAAATCAAAAGTATTTTAGGAGAAGAAAAGCAAGTGGCTGACAAGCTTGAAGCGCTATTCAACTCCTATGATATTCCTTGTGAGCAAGTGACTTACAGTGACGGACGAAGCCAGTTGGTCGCTACGTTGAAAGGCACTGCATCTGGTCCTGTTTTAGGTTTTTCTGGTCATATGGATGTTGTGCCGGTCGGAGAAATCCCTTGGGATGAAGATCCATTTGCAGCAGTTGAAAAAGATGGCTTGCTCTACGGCCGAGGCACTTGCGATATGAAGTCAGGGCTGATAGCAGCAGTTGTAGCTATGATCCGTTTAAAAGAAGCGGGCAGTCAGTTTAAAGGTAGTATCAAACTCTTAGCGACGGTTGGGGAAGAAACAAGCGCGATCGGATCAGGACAATTAGTCGATGAAGGCTATGCTGACGATCTTGATGCCTTAGTCATTGGTGAACCAACAAATGTAGAAATCGGTGTGGCTCATAAAGGTGCTTTATGGCCTCGAATCACAACTTACGGGAAAACAGCGCACGGTTCTATGCCTGATCAAGGTGTCAACGCAATCGAACATATGCTTTTGGTATTAAATGCATTTAAAGAAACCTTTGATTTCTCTAAATCTGTCGATGAATTAGTGGGCGCATCTACTTCTAGTCTGGACATTATCAACGGTGGTAACGGCACCAATGTTGTTCCCGATAAATGTACAGTAGAAATCGATATCCGCACGATCAAAGCACAAAATCACGCTGAGCTAAAACAACAATTCAACGATATGCTGGCCAAACTGACTGAAACTGTTCCGGGGTTTAAAGCGGAAATCGAGTTCATTAACGATTTACCTTCAATGAGAACAGAGCTTGACGATCCATTTACCGTCTTGACACAAGAGGTCGTCTCTAAAGTAATAGGTAAACCTGCGAAGACCTTCGGCATGACTGGCTATACAGATGGTTCACAATTTGGACGAGTAGAAAAAGATTTTCCTATTTTGATCTTAGGTCCTGGTGAAACAAAATACGCTCATCAGCCAAATGAATTTGTAAATATCGATGACTTTTACCAAATGATCACGATCAATGAATCGATTGCTAAAGAGTATTTGAAATAAAGTGGAATGAGGCCGAGACAAAACTAAAAAAAGTTTTGTCCCGGCCTCTAAATTCGAATAAATGGTGAGAAAAAAGTAGATTATTTCTCGAAGCTAACTGCTTTTAGTCTCAACCTCGTTCATTTTTAACTAAATAGCTACAATGATCTTACTATTTTAAGTTCCTGTTAAGAACCTCACTCGTCAATTGAAGAATCATTTACAATAAACTAGTATTAAGAAAAAGGAGGTAATAACATGGAAATATATATTAGACGCTCAGAAATGAAAGATCTTCCAGAATTAACTACATTAATGCAGAAGTATATGAATTTGAGTATTCTAAAACCAAATGTAACCAGAAACCAAATAGAGGAACATATTATACATCTCGTTGATTCTGATTGTTTAGGTTGCCAGTTGGTTGCTGAGATCGATCAAAAAATCGTTGGTTTTGCAACCTTATATTATTCATTCAGCACAATGAATTTAAAGAAAGTCATCAATATGAATGACTTATTTGTTGATAATGATTATAGAGGATTAGCCATTGGCAAAAAACTTATTCAAGAATGTATCTTTTTTGGAGAAAAAAATAATTGTGCTAGTATGGTTTGGGAAACTCACATAAATAACCTTGGCGCCCAAAAACTTTATGATTCCTTCGGGGAAAGAACTGATTCTTGGATCCATTATGAAAAATCACTATTATAGTCAATTATTAACTGCAGCTGCTTTGTCTTTTGAACAGCTGTTTTATTCATTTTTAGATTACTAAACAAACTCGACAGCTTCCACTTTAATTATAAAAGTGGTGCAAAAAGACCACACACCCGACCTTTTATTTTTTTCCAACGGCTTCTTTCAGTAAGAGCTACGTCAGTGATCTCAGTAGCTTTCTGCATATCCCTTCGATAATCCTCCGCCAATTTTTTTACCCCTTTTCCATTGTATAAAATAACAGAAACCTCATGATTGATATCAAAGCTGCGAATATCAAAATTCGTAGAACCAACAGTCGCGATCTTTTCATCGATAATCATCACTTTACAATGTAAAAAGGCTGTATTGTCATACTTATATACCTTGATCCCTGCACTGATCAGTGTTTCTAAATAAAAATCATTTCCATAATATGAGAGCTTTCTATCTCCTTTTCCCGGAATCAAAATTTCTACTTCAATCCCGTTACGGGCAGCTCTTCTTAACAAAGCCAACATTTCATCATCTGGAACAAAATACGGGCTGGCGATCGATATCTTTGCGGTTGCTGAATCGATCATATTAAAAAATACATCACGGATCACTCGTTCCTGATCATAGGGACCGCCATAAATGACTTGTCCCTCATCATCACCCGCATAATTGATTGGAAAATACTGTTCCGATAAAAATTCACTGGCACTCCCAGTTGTATTTTTCATATACAGCCAGTCATAAAGAAACGTTTCCTGTAGTTGTGTGACCACTGGCCCTTGAAGCCTCATATGTGTATCTCGCCAAGATGAAAATTTTTCAGTCAGACCTAAGTATTCATTTCCAATATTCATGCCACCAGTGAAACCTATACGTCCATCGATCACGATCACTTTTCGGTGATTGCGCCAATTGGCTCTAAATAGGTGATAGAAGGTACGGATCGGATTAAAAATACATACCTCTACATTCGCTTCTCGTAATGCGTTTAAATAGGCATCAGACAATTTTAATGACCCTAAGCCATCTACAGCAAAACGTACCTTGACACCTTCTTGCGCTTTTTTGATCAAAGATTTCTTCAATTTTTCAGCCAACTCATCTTCTTTGATGATGAAATAAAACAAATGGATATGCTCTTTTGCATCTTCGATAGCGGTAAAAATGGCATCAAATGTCGCCTCACCATCTGTTAAGATATCAAAACGATTGTCTCCGAGCACTTTCTTATCAGCTAAGCGTTCATTTTTGATCTTTAGCATGCTTGTCGGACTAGTATGATTTGTCCGAAGGGTTTGAACATATTCATGTAGATATTGCTGTTCTTTTTTTTGGATCGCTGTGCTTTTTAGCTGGCTTCGACCAAAAAAAAGATACAAAAATATACCAACTATCGGTAGGCAATACAGTGTTAGTATCCAAGCAACCTTAATACTCGTCACATCTGTCCGTTTAAATAAAATATAAATACTCAATATAATAGCAATAAATTCAAAGAACATAAGAAAAACAAGCATCACTTGAGGAAAAAGAAGAAACAGTATTCCTATTCCAATAATCAGTGCTGCTAATAAAACACCAAATTGCCGTATCGATTGATTCATATCATTTCCTCTACTTTTCAACATTTTTTACGATTCCTATACATTATAAAGGTAGTAAACACTAAAAATAAAGCATAACGATAATTCATAGACAGTTGATTTTCAACCTAAAAAAGCGCTAAAACAAAAGTCGCCTATCAAGAAGTAGAGTCCAGATCAAAACGGTTTTCTAGTTTTTGTTCTGGACTCTTTTTGCTATTAATATAAATACCCTAAATCACTGCCAACCGTTGGATAAAGCATAATCAATCGATCGATTTGTTCTGATCGTAACTTTTGATTGATCATGATAGTGAAAAGATTGATCAATTGGTCGGCCTCATTACCTAAAATAGAGGCTCCTACTAACATTCCTGTCGCTTTTTCGGTTACGATCGTAGCTTTAACTAGCGGCTCATTGATGCGTTTGTATGTAAACCATTGTGACAGATCCAATTTTTGTACCTCATAGTTTTCAGCATCTAGTTTTTCTACATTTGTCAAACCAACTTGAGCAAGTTTAGGCGAGCTGAAAATAATGGTTGGTATAGTCGGATAGTCGATAGGCTCTTGTTTATTTTTTCCAATCAAATCCGCTAAATAACTGCCTTCAAAACTTGAAACGGGTGTCAATTTAGGGAGTGATTTTTCTAAACAGTCTCCTAATGCATAAATGTTTTCAACACTCGTCTGCAAATAGTCATTTACGATAATTCCCTTTCGACTATAGTTTACTCCGATTTTTTCTAATCCTAAATTCTCTACATTTGGTATTCTTCCAATTGCGCAAAAGACACGATCAACAAGTAATTCTCCACCGCTTGTCAAAGTTACATTGTATTTTTTCTCCTGCTTGACGATCTTTTCAGCAGATTCATTCAGATGAAAGTGAATTCCCCGAGCGCTCAACTGTTGGAGCAGTTCCTTGGTCAACTCTGCATCAAAACCTTTCAGTGGACGATCATTATGATGCAGCAAATGAACCTCTGCTCCACAGCTGTTTGCGATATTTGCCAATTCCAGTGAAATATAACCGCCGCCGACAAAAATCATTGTTTCTGGTAATTCTTGCATGCTGAGAAATTCAGTACTTGTCTCAAAATATTCCTTGCCGGGAATAGTGAGAATGGCTGGTCTTTGACCTGTTGCTATGATGAATCTATCTGCTTGATATTCCTGTTCTGCCACAGTAATGGTGTGCTCATCTTTAAACACAGCCTGTCCGTAAATCGTTTGAATACCTGCGCTATCCAAGCCAGCTTTTTGTTCAGTTGGAACGTGCTGAGTGAAGGTTTCTTTGTAAGCCATCAATTCACGCCAATTGATTTTAGGTACGGTAGAAAAACCATGATGTTCAAGCTGCTGAACGGCATCTTGCGCTTCTATTGCCCCATACAATACTTTTTTCGGATCACATCCACGGTTAGGACATGTGCCACCCCAAAGATCCGCTTCAACAACAGCAATTTTTTTACCACTAGCCGCTAGATCATACGCCGCTGCCATTCCGCCAGGCCCACTACCGATGATGATTACGTCAAATTTTGCCATACTGATTCCTCCTTTGATCCATTCGATATCCCTAAGGACTTCACAATTCAATTATATCAAAGGAGGAAACGACCGCACAGTAAAGACTCTTTAACAAAAAAACGTTTGAGCAGTACGAACACTGTTCAAACGTTTCCATTCACTATGCATTATTTTCCATAAAATGATAGACCGCACCAATCAAATTTGCATCATTCCCAAATTTACAGGTAACCAATTCGTAGTCCATATCTGTCACTGCATGTTCCAATAAAATACGCGTTAAATGTCTTTGGATATTCGGCAGTAGCCGTTCATTTTTAGAGACTCCGCCGCCTAAAACGACTCTTCCCGAGTCAAAGCAGACCAGCAGATTATAGATGCCTCTCGCAATCGCTGCATAAAACTGCTCGACTAATTGGATAGCTAATGGATCTTCTTTTTCCGCTCGTTCAAAAAGCTCTTTACCGTCGATTTGGGTTCTATTGATCAAATTGTACTTTTTGACGATTTTGACCGAGCTGCCTAAGTCACTTAAAGAAGAAGATTCATTCAATGCCATATAACCAAACTCACCGCCAAACAGATTTCTGCCTTTAAACAGTTTTCGATCAATGATCACTGCCCCGCCGATCCCTGTACCGATCACAAAGAAAATAGAATCAGACACATCTTTAGCTGCTCCCTGCCACACTTCTGCCAACGCGGCACAATTGGCGTCATTTTCCATTGAAACCGGTACTCCAAATAGCGTTTCTAACTCTTTCTTAATTGGAAAATGATGAATATATGGTACGGCGCTCACTCCACGAATCTCCCCCTTTTTATCATCAACGACACCAGGTGCACTGAAAGCGACGCCTGAAAGGGTTCCTGCTTGGCTCTTTTGATCAAAAATTTGTTTTAAGATCTGTTTCATTTCAACCCAGTCTTTAGGTAAAGGAAAGCTATCCTGTTCGGCGAGCTTTTCATTTTTCCACAGTCCGTATTTAACTGAACTTCCCCCAATATCAAAAGCTAATAGATTCATCGTTTCAACTCCAAACCGATTTATTTTAATTGATGACACAACTTTCTCGTTTGCGGATAGACTTGCGCATATAAGTGGTAGATTTTTTCGTATTGCATTGCTGCTTTTTCATCTGGGAAATATTCTCTGTCATAATCAACAAAAGTTGCTGCACATTCTTCCACTGTTTTGAACCAGCCGCATCCCACAGCAGCAAGCATAGCTGCGCCCAAGCCTGGACCTTGTTCTGTTTTTAATGTCACGATTTTCGTATTAAAAATATCAGCTTGTATTTGCAGCCAAAGATCACTTTTAGCCCCGCCGCCAACCGAAACAATTTCTTTAAATCGCTTCCCTGCAATGGTTTCCATCAACAATTGGGCATCTCTTAGAGAAAAAGTAATTCCTTCTATAACTGCTCGGGTAAAATCAGTTATTTTTTGACTCGCATCGATCCCGATAAAGCTCCCTCTGATCTGACTATCTACATGAGGCGTACGTTCTCCCATGATATAAGGTGTAAATAATAAGCCGTTCGCACCTATGGGACTTTGCGTTGCTCCGTAGAGCAGATCATCAAACGACCTTTCTTTTGCAAAGGTTTCTTTAAACCAAGTCAAGCTTTGACCCGCAGCAAGAGTGACGCCCATCGAATAATAAGCCTTTGGGATCACGTGATTGAAGAAATGCAGTTTGCCCTGATATTGTGGTTCCTCTATTCCCTCGTAAGTTAAAAAAACACCAGAAGTGCCAATACTGCATAATCCCCGTTCTTGATTGATGATTCCTGCACCGAGAGCCGCGCACGCATTATCGGCACCACCAGCAAAGACATCGACACTGTTTTTGATTCCCAACTCTTCACATAGATCTTCGTTTATCGTACCAACTCTATCGATTGAAGAAACGAGTGTCGGCAGCAATTCATGAGCAATTCCAAAAGCATCCGCTATCTCAAGATCCCATTTTTGATCCATCACATTCAATAATAAAGTCCCTGCTGCATCAGAAAGCTCCATCTGCTTCTCACCCGTCAGCCAAAAAGCTACGTAATCTTTCGGCAAAAGGAAATGCGCTGCCTGCGACCAAAGATCAGGTTCATGCTCTTTGACCCAAAGCAATTTAGGTAAGGTAAAACCTTCCAAGGCTAAATTTTTCGTTTTTATAAGCAATTGTTCTCCCAAGCTTTCAGTGATTTCTTCACATTGCTTTGTCGTACGCACATCATTCCATAAAATAGCGTTTCTCAAAGGCTGATCGTTATCGTCTAGCAACACCAAACTATGCATTTGACCGGAAAAGCTGATACCTTCCAACTGTTCTTTTAGTTCTGGCATTTTTTCGATCAAGCGTTTCAATACTTGTTTGGTTCCATTGAGCCAATCTGCTGGATCTTGTTCACTAAAGCCTTTTTCTGGATGATATAATGGATAATTTTCGGCAGCTTCTAAAACCACCTTACCCGCTTGATTTACCACCAGTCCCTTGACTGAACCAGTTCCTAAATCGATACCAATAACATAGGACATTTTATCCACCTCATTTTATAATAACGGTTACATTTCCATTTTAAAAATGGCTGGAACAAATGGAAAAATTGCTCCAGCCTTTCTTACGTACATTTTAAACATTGGTACCATTTTCACTGATCACTTTTTGATACCAGTAAAAGCTGTCTTTTTTATAACGATTCAGTGTGCCATTTTGGTTTTCATCTTGTTCAACATACACAAAACCATAACGTTTTTGGTAGCCATTCAACCAGCTCAAAAGATCTGTATAGGACCACGTGCAATAGCCTAAAACTTCAACACCATCGGTGATCGCTTCTTTGATCGCGTGTACATGGCTGCTCAAATAATCGATACGATAATCATCATGGATCTCTTTTTCTTCTGTCAGCTTATCATATTCACCTAGACCATTTTCAGTGATCAATACAGGAATCCGATAGCGGCTAGCGATTCTTCTAAGGCCGATCCGCAACCCTTCTGGATCGATCTCCCAATCCCAATTCGTCCGTTCCACAAATGGGTTTTCAATACGTTTGAAGACACCCGGCAACCCAGATTCTTCTGTAGAGCCTTTCTCTCCTGTCGTATTCATTTTGCCCATGCCGACACCATCAAGAGGATTAAACACGACTGTATTCGTTTGATAGTAATTGATTCCTAAAAAGTCTGGTTTCCCTGCTGCTAACAATTCTTCGTCTCCGGCTTCCATCGTTGGCGCCAGACCTTGTTCCTTCAACATTTTCATTGCAGCGATCGGATATTTTCCGAATAAGTAAACATCCATCCAAAAATGAGCATTCAAATCTTCTGCATCTTCAGCTGCTAATACGTTTTTAGGATCACTATCTAGAGCATAGTTTGGACCATAAGCAAAACTTGGACCGATTTGTCCCGGCATGTCCATCTCATGGAACTTTTTGATGACCGCAGCATTGGCAAGGTTCGCATAGTGGTTTGCTTGATACATCCGTTTTGGATCACTGACTGCTGGCGGATGTGATGCCATTAAATAGCCATGGCTGATAAAAATATTCTGCTCATTTAAACTGACCCAGTATTTTACTTTCCCGCGTAATGCTTCAAACAAAGTTGCTGCATAATTTGTGAAGTCCTCTACGATTTTTCTTGATTCCCATCCCTGATACTCATCTTGAAGTGCTTGAGGCAAGTCCCAATGATACAACGTCAATACCGGTTCGATTTGATTGTTGAGCAGTTCATCGACTAAATCAATATAAAACTGCAGCCCTTTCTGGTTCATCTCACCGCGTCCGTTCGGAAAAATCCGTGTCCAAGCAACTGAAAAACGATAGGCTTTTAAGCCTTGTTCTTTCATCAAAGCAACATCTTCTTTGTAGCGATGATAATGATCGACAGCCACATCACCATTGGTTCCTTTAAACGTTTTTCCAGGAATCCGAACAAACTCATCCCAGACAGAAACACCTTTGCCATCTTCTTGCCAAGCGCCCTCTACTTGATAAGCAGCAGAAGCTGATCCCCATAAAAAATTCGTTGGAAACTGATCCAGTTGTTTATGTTCCATCTTATTGCCTCCAGTTTTAGTTTGTGCTGATCTCGATCGTTTGTTTAGTTTCTGTTAATCGATCTGTGATCACACGCTCATTTTCGTGGATGTACACGTCATTTTCTCCGACCAAGCCTTCGGTACGAATCACCACATGTTCATTATCCTTCTCTATTATAATCTTAGCAAGAGGATTTCCACTACTATTTACAATAAGTTGTTCATGTACGCCATTTGATAATTGATAACAATGAATAGCCAGTTCTTGATTGTAGTCATAAACCACACTTGGATGCTCATTTTTTGCCATGACTAAAATTGTATTTTCTTTGACCCAAACAGGTAGGCTTAAATAATCATGCTGTTCAGTTTGCCACTGACCGTTGCGGTCAACTGCCTTGAATGAATGATCTAACAGCTGAGTCCATCTGCCTTCCGGTAAATAATACGAAACTTCACCTGTTTCTGTGAAGACAGGTGCTACCAGCAAGTTATCGCCTAAAAAATATTGTTTATCCACAAAGTAGCTGTTGCGGTCTTTTGGGTACTCCATAAAAACAGGTCGCATCATCGGTACACCAGTTGTTGCCGTATAAACAGCTTGTTGGTAAAGATATGGCATCAGTTGAACCTTAAGCTTCGTGAATTTTCTAGTAACTTCCACCGCTTCTTCATCATAATTCCAAGGAACCCTGTATTCGATATTGCCGTGGTAACGGCTGTGAGTTGAAAGTAGACCGAATTGTGTCCAGCGTTTGTAGATATCTGCAGAAGCATTTTCTTCGAATCCACCAATGTCATGGCTCCAAAAGCCAAATCCTGATAATAAGAAGGATAACCCGCCTCTTAAGGTTTCTGTCATCGATACATATTCGGATAAATTATCGCCGCCCCAGTGGACCGGGAATTTTTGAGACCCAACGGTTCCAGAACGGGCAAACAGCACAGCTTCATTTTTCCCACGCTTTTCTTCTAAAAGCGAGAAGACAGCTTCGTTGTATAGATAACTGTAATAATTGTGTGCTTTGTTCGGATCCGAACCGTCAAAATAAACAGCATCTGTCGGGATCCGTTCGCCGAAATCTGTTTTGAAACTATCTACACCCATATCCAGCAATTCAGCTAAATAGCCTTGATACCACTTCACTGCTTCCGGATTAGTAAAATCAACGATTCCTTGACCAGCCTGCCACATATCCCATTGCCAAACGTTGCCATCTGCTTGTTTTAAGAAATACCCATTTTTCCTGCCTTCTTCAAACAACGGCGATTTTTGCCCAATATATGGATTGATCCACACACACACTTTGATCCCTTTGTCATGGATACGCTGAAGCAGGCCTTTAGGATCCGGAAACAAGTCTTCATCCCACTTAAAATTGCACCATTCAAAAGCCTTCATCCAAAAACAATCAAAATGGAATACTTCCAGCGGAATGTCTCTTTCCAACATGCCATCAATGAATGTCATGACTGTTTCTTCACTATAATCTGTGGTAAATGAAGTGGATAACCATAGACCAAAGGACCAGGCTGGCGGCAATGCCGGTTTCCCCGTCAAGTTGGTATATTTTTCCAAGATCTCTTTTGGCGTCGGTCCATAAATAATGATATACTCCAGCGCTTCACCTTCCACACTGAATTGTGCTCTTGAAACATTCTCAGAAGCCATTTCAAATGAAACTTTTTCGGGATGATTGACAAACACACCATAACCATTGCTGCTTAGATAAAAAGGAATATTTTTATAGGCCTGCTCACTGCCTGTCCCACCATCTTCATTCCAGATATCAACTGTTTGCCCATTTTTGATAAATGGTGTAAAACGTTCACCTAAACCATAAAGCTGTTCATCGATCCCTAAAGACAGTTGCTCTCTCATAAAATGCTTCCCACTTGTATGTGTGATTTCTCCTTGAGCACCAAATTTTGACTCGGTTAGTAATTGTTCATCACCAAAGAAACGAAGTCGGAATTTATCCTCTAAAGCAACAGTTGCTTTTAAATTTCCTGAGGTAAAAGATAACTGTTCCGCTGTTTCCTCAATGACCGGCTGAACCTCTGTCTTCGTTAGTTCAAAATTTGGCCCTAGATCATTTTTATCATGATGAACAATTTTTACTGAAATCAGATCTGTTTGAGGACTTGATAATGTGATCGTGCTCATTCCTAAATTGAGCGTATCACCACGCCGCTCAATTTTCTTATAAGGTGCATATAAAACAACCGAATCCTGATTTTTCTGATAAGAAAAAACTTCTTTAGGGGACTGAATCGTAAACCCCTCTTTTGTCATCCAATAACCATCTGTAAACTTCATAATTTCCTCCTGACTATAAAAGCGGAACAAATCGTTTAATCCTGTAGAAAATTAGGAAATTGTCATTGTGACGTTCTTTGTCTCACTGACAATTTATCTATTTTCCTAAGGATTGATTTGTGCAGCTGGATAATTCATAGGTAACAACGTTCCGTTTCACTCCACCTTGTACTGTTCTACATCAGTTCATTTCATTCACTGTGTTTCACAGCAAAAGCGGAACAAATCGTTTAATCCTGTAGAAAATTAGGAAATTGTTATTGTGACGTTCTTTGTCTCACTGACAATTTATCTATTTTCCTAAGGATTGATTTGTGCAGCTGGATAATAATGATCAACACTTTCTACGAAAGTCTTGTACTGTTCATCATCAACTCATTACTTTCGTTGTGATTCTCAGCAAATAGGAACTATTGATTGAGATGCTTTTTCTTTCACTAAACCCTTTACTTCACCGCACCATCCGAAATTCCTTTGATGATATACTTTTGCAAGAACACATAAAGAATGATGATCGGAATAATCGCAATAAATAGCGCCGCCAAAGCTAAATGCCATTGTTTTGAATATTGCCCGAAGAAATAAAACATCTTCAGCGGGATCGTGTACATGCCTTCTTTATTGATCACCAGAGAAGGAAGTAAGTAATCATTCCAGAACCAAATTGCATTCAAAACGATGACCGTCACAGTTGTTGGCTTTAATAATGGCAAGATGATATACCAATAAATTTGAAATTTTGAAGCGCCGTCGATCGTTGCTGCTTCATCCAATGACTGCGGTATGCTTCTTAAAGCCCCAAAGTACAGAAAAATTGCCATACTACTGGCTAATCCAAGATACATGATCACAAGTCCCGGACGGTTCAGCATATTGGCCTTTCCAAAGAACGAAACCAAAGGGATCATGATTGCTTGAAAGGGAATCAATAAACCAATCGCAATCACAAAATACAAGGTATTACTCAACTTACTCTTATTTCGAGACAATGCATAGGCAGCCATAGAGGTACAAACGACGATCACAAACAATGAAATACCTGTGATCAAAATTGAATTGAATGCACTTCTAAAGAAATCCAGCTTTTCAAAAGCGACTGGATAATTTTCTGTTGTAAAATTCTGCGGCACATTCAATGTATTCTTAAAAATCTCAGATTTTGTTTTAAACGAATTTACAACGATCAAATAGAATGGATATAGCCATAAAAGCGTCAAACCAATACCAAGAAGCTTGATCCAGAATGCTTTTCTTTGTTTTTGCTTTCTCATAGGTCAACCTCCCGCTTTCTGGTAATACTGATTTGAACGACTGAAATCACAGCGATGATCACCAAGAAAATCACAGCTTTCGCTTGCGCATAGCCCATATTTCTAACCGCAAATGCTTCATTGACGATATTCATTGCCACCATTTGCGTAGAATCAAATGGACCACCAGCTGTTAGCGCTAAGTTTTGATCGTATATTTTGAACGCGTTTGACAATGTCAAAAACAAGCTAACGGTAAAGGCCGGTGCCAGCATTGGAAACTTGATTTTCCAAAATGTTTGCCACGCTGTTGCCCCATCGATTTCTGCCGCTTCGATCATTTCATCTGGAATATTATTGATGAATGAAATGTAGATGATCATAATATAACCACTCATTTGCCAAACAAATAAAATGACCAACCCCCAAAAACCTGTATTTGTCGTCGACAGCCAACCTTTGAAAAATTCGATCCCAGTCGCATCACCAATAGCAGAAAATGCTTTGATAAAAATAAACTGCCAGATGAACCCTAATATGATCCCGCCAATCAAATTAGGCATAAAGAAAACCGTTCGAAACAGGTTATTCAATTTATCGGCTTTTTGCGTCACTAATAGCGCCAAGCCAAGTCCAATCACATTGACCAACAGAATAGCAACGACAGAAAACTTCGTCGTAAACCAAATACTGCTAAGAAAACGTTCATCCTGAAACGCTCGAATATAATTATCTAAGCCTAGAAACTGATCCACTTTGATCCCATTCCAGTCAGTCATTGAATAGTAGGCACCTGTGATCAAAGGTATAAATAAAACAACAGCCATCCCAATCAGACTGGGCGCCAAAAAGAACCAAAAGGATTTTGATTTATTGCTCACAACGATTTCCCTCCTTAAATGATAAGAGTTTGACAGAAACTTTTCTTACCGTTTCTGTCATCTCCTATCGAAACATCGATTATTTACGATCAGACGCCCAAGCTTCTTTTCCTTTCGTCATCACTTCGTCCCAGCTGATATCTCCATTCAAATATTTTTGGAACTCAGGATAAAACTGTGTTTGTGAAAAGCCATCAGGGTATTGATTATGCGCCCAAGGAACAACTTTTCCATCAGATAGATAATCAAAAATTTGTTTTGAGGTCGGATCACTGATCGCATCAGATGAGAAGTTTGTGTATGCCGGAATAAATTCCATTTCATCCGTTACAACTTTCATTGCATCTTTATCGGTATACAGCCATTCCAAGAAATCCTTACTTGCTTCTACGACTTTCTCATCTTTGTTTTTATTCACACCCCAGTACCAAGGAGCGCCAGCTGCGATTTTTCCATCAGTATCATCTTTTACGTACAATGGTAAAATTCCTAATTTGTCTTGGGTAAATTCTGGATCTAAACTGTTCAACGTTGGCACGATCCAGTTTCCTTGATGCACGATCGCTACTTGATCATTGGCAAAATCTTCTTCAACTGATGTGCTGTAGTCTAACGATAAAATCGGTTGTACGTTGTATTTATTGATCAAATCTGTGTATTTTTTGAATTGATCCCCATATTTAAAATCGATCGTTTTCGCATCGTAGATTTTTTGCAAGTTGTCATCGAACTCTGGTGACGTAAAATGAGCGCTGTATTGGCTGACTACCCAGAACTCCTTCGCACTAAATCCGAAAACCGCTTTCATTCCTAAGTCCTCTTTTTTACTGTCTAACGTTTTTACAGCCTTCTCAAAATCTTGGTATGATTTGATATCTTCAACATCGATGCCCGCTTTTTTAAACAACTCTTTATTGATCAATAAGCCGAAGCCTTCGATATTCATTGGTAAACCATAGACTTTTCCATCTTTTGTCGCGCCATCCAAGGTTCCTTCAATAGCAGTTTCAGCTAATTTCGTATCACTTAAATCTGCTAAACTATCGCCCCATTTTTCCACATCTGCTAAACCGCCTAAAAGAAAGACGCTTGGTTCATCACCAGAAGAAAACTTAGATTGCAGCGCTGCATTCGCATCCTGTCCGCCGCCCACAGTTGTTACATTGATCTTGACGCCGTCATGAGTTTCTTCATATTTTTTAGCCAGTTCATCCAATTGATCTTTTGTTTCGACTTTGATATTGAAAACATCCACTGTTGTCGTATCTTTGGAACTTGCACTACCGCCGCCATTGCCACATGCTCCTAACAATAAACCTACTGCTGCTACAACTGTTGCTGAAAGAATAAGTTTACTACGTTTCATTTTATCTCGCTCCTTCTTTTTTAGACTAAATAGTCGTTCAAACGCGATTTTACATACTCCAAGTGACTAGACTCTAAACGAACATCATCGTGTGTCAGTGCATATTCTGTTAAACTTTCCAGTGTTTCCTGATCCTTAAGGATTTTTGCGCCGATCCCTGATCGATAAGATGCATATCGTTGCTCTTTCAGTTCATCGAAGAAACGATCTTCTTTCAATTTCGCTGCTGCTTTCAAGCCGCGGGCAAAAGTATCCATCCCTGCGATATGAGCTAATAATAAGTCTTCCATTTCAAACGATGAACGACGGACCTTCGAATCAAAATTGATTCCGCCAGGTGCAATACCGCCATTTTCTAAAATTTCGTACATCGCTAAAGTCGTATCATAGATATTCGTTGGAAATTCATCAGTGTCCCAACCTAACAACATGTCTCCCTGATTGGCATCGATCGAACCAAGCGCTTCATAACAGCGGGCAACCGTCAATTCATGTTCAAAGGTATGTCCAGCCAACGTTGCATGGTTGGCTTCTAAGTTCAATTTAAAATCATTTGTCAGATCATATTTTTGTAAAAAAGCCATTGCAGTTGCTGCATCAAAATCATATTGATGCTTCGTTGGCTCTTTTGGTTTTGGCTCGATCAAGAATTGAACTTGATGGTTTATTTCTTTGGTGTAAGCGACTGCCATCTTGAATAGACGGGCAATATTATCTTGTTCCAGCTTCATATCTGTATTTAATAGCGACTCATAGCCTTCACGTCCGCCCCAGAATACATAATTTTCACCACCAAGTTTTTTACTGATGTCCAAGCCTTTTTTCACTTGTGCTGCAGCATAAGCAAATACCTCAGCATTATTTGAAGAAGCCGCACCATTCGTATAACGAGGATCAGAAAACATATTCGCTGTATTCCATAATAATTTGATACCGGTTTCATTCATTTTTACTTGAATCAAATCAGTGATTTCATCAATATTAGCGAAAAATTCTTCTAATGAATTTCCTTCAGGCGCAATGTCGACATCATGAAAGCAAAAATACTCTACATCCAGCTTAACCAAGAGTTCAAAAAATGCCTCGACTCTATTTTTCGCTGTTTCCATTGGATCACTTGTTTCCCATGTTCGAATATTGACTGGCTTACCGAATGGATCAGCCCCATCTTGTGTCATCGTATGCCAGTAAGCAACAGCAAAGCGTAACTGTTCTTTCATTGTTTTCCCAAGAACTACTTCATCCGCATTGTAATGACGGAAAGCAAACATATTCTCTGTTTTTGGACCTTCATACACAACTTTTTCTACCTGTGGAAAATAATTCATTCAAATTCCTCCCAATAAATGACTTGCTTCTAGTTAGTTAGTAAGTTAAACTAACTTACATAAAGAATATAAAACATTCGAAATTAGTTGTCAAGCGCTTTCAAAAAAATTATGATAGTCATTAAAGAGGTGGACATATGGTTGTAAATAAATACAAAATCAGAGAACAAAACGAATCACTTATCTTAAAAAGCATCATCGATCATGAAAATATCTCCAGAGCAGAGCTATCTACTCTGACTGGTTTAAACAAAGCATCAGTCTCTTCTATCACTAAAACTCTTTTAGATGATGGATTGATTTTTGAAACAGGTATTGGCTCTGCCAGTATACAAGGCGGACGTAAACCTATTATGCTCCAATTCAATCCAAAGGCAGCTGCGATTTTATCCTTTGATATCGGCATCGATTATTTAAAAGGCTCACTTGCCTATCTTGATGGCACCGAAATCCTATCTATACAAAAAAAACGGATCACCGTTGATGCCAAAACGGTCATGTCGTTATTAGAGCAAGCTATCGAGGAGCTATCTATAAAAGCAAACGTAGAGATCGTTGGTTTATGTACAGCAGTTCATGGAATCGTCAACGAAAATTCGATTGTTTTTACGCCATATTATGATTTAGATACGATCGATCTATACCAAGAATTAACGTCCCGTTATGATTACCCGATTTTTATAGAAAATGAAGCAAATCTTGCTTCACTTGGTGAATATGTTTTCTCTTTGGACTCTAAAACACTTGTCAGCTTGAGCATTCATAGTGGTATTGGCGCAGGTATCGTCGATCATGGAATTTTACGCAAAGGACAATATGGAGAAGCTGGTGAGATCGGTCATTCTATCTTATATCCCAATGGAAAAAAATGCCCTTGCGGTAATCACGGCTGTCTAGAGCAATATGCATCAAATTCTGTTTTGTATGAAACACTTGCTAAAGTTAAACAGTTGGATTATGTTGATTCTTCTGTGGTCAAAGAATTGATCGATCATGCTGATACAGAAACTTTGCAAGAGTTAAATAAAAACGCTTTTCTACTAAGTGTCGGTATCAATAATATCATCGCTATTTACGATCCAGAGGTAGTTGTGATCAATAGTTCTATTTACCGCAGCAATCCTGCCTTACTTTCTGTTGTTGAACATCACCTAACCAGTCGGATCGCCCGTAAAGTATTGATCCAAAATAGTGCATTAGGCAGTCAAGCAACTCTTTATGGCGGTATTGCTTTATGCTGTCAAAATTTCTTAAATATTAGAGAATTAAAATTCCATTTGCAAAATAGTTACTGATTAAAAGAAGAATATACAATAAAAATAAATAAACCAGCATAATACAAAACTATATTTCAAAATAATTTGTATTTTTTCACAATAAGTTGTTTTTTTATTTTATTGATCAACTCTCTTTTATCCGCTATTTCATTCGTCTAAAAAATCTACTTTGAGCCTGCCCTAATTGTATGATATACTATTATTGCTTTATTTTAGGCTTTTCAATTAAATCAATGACGAAAGGAATGAAAATAACTTGGAAGAAGAATACTCTCGACGCAAACAAACACGACCAGCTTCTACACCAAAATCGTGGATGATCATTGTTATTTTATTATTATTTATCAATACGCTGGCACTGGGTAGTTTGTTGTTTATGAATACGCAGGAAAATACCAAAAATGAAGAACGATTCAATAACATTGAAAAGAAAGTCAGCCAGCTTGATCAAGAAACAAACAAACAGACACCTGTCTCTGAAGAGACAGAACAAAATGTTTTGACACGACCAAGCTCAACTCAAGAAAGTCAATCAGAGCAATCAAGTTCGACTACAGTAGATTCCACACACACTGCAGATCAGACAACACCATCATCTGAAACGACTACTCATGTTGCTGAACCTGCTGCAACGACGTATACTGTTCAATCAGGTGATACACTTTCTGTGATCGCTGAGAAAAATAACATTTCTCTTCAAGATTTGATGGCTAAAAATAATCTAACTGACGCAACTGTCTACATTGGGCAGGTACTCTCATTACAATAATTTTCCTACATAACTCTGTGACAATAAAAAACGCAAAAGGCCAAAACCTTTTGCGTTTTTTTTAGTTTGCTTGTTCTTTTTTGAACTCTTGCTCATTCACAGGAGCTACTAATTTTATACTTCAATCGATTGGGTACTACTATTTTTTCTGAAGAACGAATGTATTCCACGATCAATTCAACGATTTCTTTTGCTCCCTCATCAACAACCGGACAGTCTTGGTACGTCGAAAAACCACCGCCTCCGCTTGCTCGATAATCACTCAATGAAATCGTAAACTTCTCCTGATCTTCAACAGGGGTTCCCTGATACGTTAAAGCAGCTAAGCGCTCTCCCGCTTTTTGACAAAGGTCGATTTCATATTCTACTCCAACAAAAAAATCATAGTGGTAATGTTCAATTTTTGGATATAGATATCTTTGAGAAATATTGATGTTATTTTGTTCATCTAAAGCAAAGTAATCGGCATTTTTCTCTATCACCTGCTTTAATTGTGCACCTGTGATCTTTAATGTGATTAGATGATTCGTATAAGGATACGTAGCAATAACATCTCTCATCGTCACTTCTTGGTGAAATCCTGGTGATGTATTTGCTAAAGAAACAACCGTAATCTGTGCTTGACTGGCTTGAAGTTGAACAGCACCGATCAGCTCAACAACAGGACTGCCGTGAAGTGCTATCGCTAGTTTTTCATCTGCTAAGGCTTCTTTATCCAGTGACCCGATCGATTCATCCAGCCATTGTTGGACTTTTTGTTCCACAGGCTGTAACAGTTCAAAAGTATCTGCTTGCGGCTGTTCACTTGGTTTCCCGACAATCGATGCTATTTGTAAAGCACCCTCTTTTTTTTCAACAGTGATCGCTGCATAATTCAATGCATTAGCAGAAGGCTGAACAATATAGGTCCCATGTAAAATCTGGCCTTCGATCAACAGATGCTGATGTCCAGTCAATAAAAGATCAAAATCGAGCTGTTCACAGATTTTATAGCCAATGTTCTCAGTCGTTATAGACAATTGTTTCCCCGACTTTACATCACGCTCAAAGCCGCCATGGTAGACGCAAATCGTCAAATCGAGTGCTTGTTCTTTCATTTCAGCTAATGCCTGTTTTGCCGCTTCAAAAGGATCAGTGATCAAAATATCCTCGATATTCTCTTCTTTTTCCCAGACGTTGATATAATCCGTAACCACACCTACGATGCCAATTTTCATGCCGTTTTCTAATGTTTTAACTGTCCACGGGTATTTTTTACTTTGTGTTTTTCGGTCAAGTATATTTTCGCAGATACAAGCGGCATTCAATTGTTCTAAATAGTGATATAAATAAGCTGTGCCAAAGTTGACGTCATGGTTTCCTAACGTCACAAAATCATACCCTGCCTGATTTAAAACAGTTGCTTGCGGAAATCCTTCTTCGGGATGTGCTTGACAATAGGACGCTAATGCTGAACCTTGCAGCATATCTCCGCCATCAATGATCAAGGTATTTTCATCCTTTTGAAAATCAGGAATACATTTTAATAACCCCATCGGGCGATCTTCTGTATCCGCGTAATTCGTAGGAAACAAATAACCATGGACGTCAGATGTATAATAAATATTCATTTGTTGTTTCACATACCTTCTCCTTTCTAGTAGCTTTTGATTCTTTCAATTATTGACTGATAAATGAAAGATACTCGTCGAAAACATTGTAAATATAATTTGTTTCTAAGCGATACTTTGGAAATATTGCTGTATTAGTTGTGATGCGATAGTCCTGTTGTTCTGGATCAATTTGTCCTTCATGTTCGTCTATACCGCAAATGCCTTCATGCTGCAAATATTCTTTCAGCTCTTCTTTTGAGATATGATAAGTAGATAATGTATACGGTGGTTTAAAGCTCTGTAAAAATCCGCCAATTGTTTCATCCTGAAGTTTAATAGAGTAAAAGGTATTCGGTACCCTTTTTCTTAAATAGCGATCTAATTCACCTAGATTTAATTTTTGCTGCAGCCAGAGCTGATAGGCTTTTTCATCGTATACTTGGCACTCTGCTGGCGGATATTCTCGAGTAGCGATCAGTTGTGCCTGTTTGTTGATAATTTGACGATGTTGAACAGAGAATGATAATTCTCCAACATAATTGCCACGATAGCCTGGCTGGACAAACGCTGTATCATTCGTGATCCCTGCGTTTGTTCGATGCTGATGCCCGCATATCAGGCCGTCGATCCCATTGACCTCATCAATGATACGATATGTCTGATCCTCACCAGTATCATACTGTGTCGATGCACCAGTCATCATATCACGTTCGATTCCGCCATGATAGCTAACGACGAGCACATCAACTTTTTCTCGTACGATCGGCACCCATTTGTTTAACGTTTCGATGACATCGAGGAATTTTACTCCCTTTATTCGATCATAGTCTGAAATTTGAGGCATAGCGCTTGTTATCACACCGATCACACCAATTTTTAACTGGCTTCGTTCCAAAATTGCGTACGGATCAAAAATCAAATGGTCATCTAAACCCAGTACATTTGCACACACATACTTTCCTTTAAAAGCTGCCGCCTGACGAACCAAAAAATCAAGTCCATAGTCAAAATCATGATTTCCCGGCACCATTACATCAAAGCCAACTTTATTAGCCAACTCGATTAATGGAGAAATCATTTTTGTAGTATTAAAAAAAGTCGATTGCGGACTCCCTACTAAAAAATCCCCATTATCGATCAAAATGGGGGCGTCAAAATTTTCAGCAATTGCTGAAAGAGAGCAAACTCCGCTCTCACTTTCAGCCTCTGTCAGAAAACCGTGGATGTCTGTCGTACCTAAAATTGTTAATTCTGTCATTTTCTACCCTCACGAGTCATTGTAATTTTTTGCGTAAATAGCCAGTCACTGCATCGATCAGAAAGACCGTAATAATGATGCCGAACAAAATGATCCCAACTTTATCCCACGCTCTTGATTGAATCGCAAAAATCATTGGTGCACCGATTCCTCCTGCACCAACCAATCCAAGAGTCGCAGCACTACGTACAGCTATTTCAAAATGATTCAACGCTAATGATAGAAACGTCGGAATCAATTGCGGTAAGCGTGCATAAAACATGGTTTGCCAGAAATTGGCGCCAACCGCTGTCATCGATTCTACAGGCGCTTCATCCATCGATTCGATTTCTTCTGTATACAATTTACCCAACATCCCAATTTGGTGGACACCGATCGCTAAAACACCCGCAAAAGGTCCTGGTCCCACCATTTTCACGAAAATGATCGCATAAACCAGTTCTGGAAATGCTCGAAGAACATTACAGATAAACTTCCCGATTTTAGAAATGATCGTATTCGATTTCCATAGGTTATGTGCACTGATAAATGTCAATGGTAAAGCTAAAATCGTAGCAATCACCGTTCCTAAAAAGGCGATCCCGATCGTCAAAAGCATCAAGCTCACTAAATCTTCACCGCTGCCATCATACACATACGCCCAATCCGGCTGAAACAATCCCGTTAAAACTGATTTCACCATATCAAATGACATGTTTCCTGCTTCTGAATAGTCAATGCCTACAGCAGAATAAAGAATGATCGCCAAAACAATCAGGATCGGCATATAGCGTTTTACTTTTCTATTTATGCTCATTACACCAACCTCTTTCTGATGATTTCACTGATCCAGTCGATCGTGATCACAACGACTAAAATAGATAAAATGATGATCGACACACGGTCATAACGCATCAAACTTAATGAAGAATTCAAAATCACACCAATTCCCCCCGCACCAACATAACCAAGGATCGTTGACGCACGAATATTCACTTCAAAAGCATACAATGAATAGCTGGCGATCTGGTGTGTGATCTGCGGTGCAATCGACCAAAAAGCAACCTGCGTTTTAGTTGCACCAACTGATTCAGCTGCTTCGATCGGACCATGATCGATCGTCTCGATCGCCTCATAGACTAATTGGGAAACCATACCAAAAGTAAAGACTGCTATCGTCAGCACACCTGTAAACTCTCCGATCCCAAACATTGCAACAAATAGCGCCGCCAGTAAAAGATTGGGGATCGTCCGAACAATACTCATCAAAAAACGGATAATCGTTGTAAAAAAGAAATTTCTAGTAACAACTGTTGTCGCTAGAAAAGCAAACGGAACAGCAAAAATCACACCGATCGTCGTTCCTACAACAGACATTTTGATCGTTTTCAGCATAGGTTCAACAAGCTTTGGAAGATAGCTCCAGTCTGGACGAAGAAAACGCTGTAGGAAAAGCCCCATTTGATCCAGATTATTGAAGACATCAGCCATTTGAGCCCCTGTGACACGAGCACTAGAATACACACAAATCAAGACTAAAGCTAAAATAAATAAGTGCTTATATAAATTTCGATGGATCGTATCTTTCAGCTTCATTCTTGTACACCTTCAGTTTGTTTCAAAATATCTGCCCCATAAATGCTCGTGAGTACTTCATCTGTTGCTTCAGCAGCTGTTCCATCAAACACGACCTCACCATCCCGCAATCCAATGATCCGGCTTGAAAATTCACGCGCCAAATCAACTGAGTGAAGATTGATCACAACTGTATGATTCAATTCCTGATTGATTTTCTTCAAATCTTTCATGATTTTTTGGGTAGTGATCGGATCAAGAGATGCCACAGGCTCATCGGCTAAAATGATCGATGCTTGCTGTACCAATGTCCGAGCGATCGACACTCGCTGTTGTTGTCCACCACTAAGCTCATCACTTCTTGAATGTAACTTATCGGCTAAGCCAACACGTCCTAAAGCATCTTCTACCAGCGCATAATCATCTGCTGAAAAGATCCCGAAAATACTCTTGAATGTCGAATAATAACCTAAACGTCCAGAAATAACGTTTTTTTGTACAGAACTTTTCTTAACTAAGTTAAAATGCTGAAAGATCATGCCAATGTTTCTTCTTATTTTTCGTAGATTTCGCTTATTGGCCTTTGTGATCGATGTTCCATCGATCAGGATATTTCCTTCTGTGATTTCATTCAAACGATTGATCGAACGCAGTAATGTACTCTTTCCAGCTCCACTTAAGCCAATAACAGAAACAAACTCGCCATCTTTGATCGTTAAATTGATATTTTTCAATCCTTTAACACCGTTGCTATAGGTTTTTGTAACATTTTCAAACTGAATCATGATTTCTCCTTTTGATATAAAAAATAGAAAAGAGCGTCGTCCAAAAGTACATACAAACTTTTGTGCACGCTCCAAACTCAAAAAATAGCGAGAAAAAGCAGAAGCCGCGGTCTTATCATACAATAAATAATAACAGAGCGCCTGACTTCTATAGCTTTTATCTCATCCACTTGATCTTTACTCTTTCATGTACACTCAATTTACTCCGCTGCTTTTTCCGTATATTCTTCAACAGTATCGTAGTTTTTGTCATCTGCTTCTACATAGCCTTTATGTCCCCACATTGCCATCGCTTCAGAGCCTTCTTCGTCTTCTGACATTGCTAAGAACGTTTCTTTGACTTTTGCCTGAAGATCTTTATCCATGTTTGGCTGAACAGCGATCGCGTCATTCGGAATATCCCCTTCAGTTAAGTAAAGGACGTTCAACTCTTTGAATAGATCATCTTTTTCAAATTTTGAAGCAAATACATTACGAGCTCCTTCAAACACAAAACAAGCATCCTGCTGGCCGTTCAAAACAGCTGTGATTTCACTTGGAATATCATTGACTGTTGTCAAAGTAACATCTTTCGTTGGATCGATCCCAGCTTCTTTCATCTCAACAACAGGGTAAATATAGCCGCTTGCTGAGTTTGGACTCAAGGTAGCGATTTTTTTACCTTTCAAATCTTTCAATGAATCAATACCACTATCCGCTCTAACTAAAATTTCTCCCTTGAACGTACCAGATAATTTGCCATCTTCCGGCTTGCCTGTTTCACGATTATACGCACCTAATTCAGAAGATAAAATCGCTGTTGCTGCTTTTTGATTACGCGCCTGAACATATGCTGACGGCGGCATGATCCCGATATCGACTTTACCTGAAGCCATCGCTTCAACGATCGTAGAGTAGTCAGTCGCTAACGTAACATTGACATCTCGACCTAATTTGTCTGATAAATATTTTGCGAAAGGTTTCGCTTTAGCCTCCATTGAGCCATCGTTATTTGTCGGTACAAATTGCAGTTCTAATGGTTTAGTATCATCAGCAGCCTTTTTATCGCCCGATGAACCGCATCCTGTAAGTAAACCGATACTTAAACCGATCACTGATAATAACCCTAACAATTTCGTTCTCTTTTTCACTCTTTCCATCCTTTCGCATCTTGGCATAGCTAAAACGAATGTTTTTTCTATTTTAGCTATATTCATTCTAGTTTAATGGTGTAAACTTCTGATAATAACGACGTAAAGATTGTGTAAATTTTCAATTTTCACTTCGTAATCATCACTAAATCGTCATGGACTGCAGCAAATCTTCTTTTCAGTAATTTTCACTGTTTCTCTCATAATATGATCATCCAAAACTAAATTTAGTATAGCATAAATCCGATAATATTCTAGCCTTCTTTTTCAATTTTTGTTTTTTTACTTCTCATCTTTTTTTCTGAAAAACACGAACATTCTCCAAAATTAAAAGGCAATAAAGAAAAAAAGGACAGCATCAGAGTTGCTCTGATATTGTCCAGTACTTTTATCTTTATCAATAAAAAATTACTTGAAATAGATTGATTCCCAAATAAGAGAAACTTTAAGTTGATTGCATCTTTGATTGGAAAGATAGCCGCTTCCTTCTTTTGTTTTTACCATGAGTTTTCGCTTCTTACTTTTCTGGATACATTTCATCAGCCAATTTTTCGATCCCATCTAAAGATTGATAGCCATAACCAAACATATAGTTATAATCGACAGTATAAACTTGTTTATTTTTGATTGCCTGCATGCTTGAAAGCTTAGGATTATTCATGATCCCTTCAAGCATTTTCTCACCGGAGATCCCACCTTTAGTCGAGCTCCAGTCAGCTAAAATCAGAACTTCCGGGTCTGTTTCGATCAATTTTTCAACACTTACTTCTCCCTTTTCATCCTTAAAAACATTCTCTAGTTTGACCATTGTAAAAATATCATTGAAAAAGGTCTCATTATGAGCAGGATAAATATAAAGTTCGTTCGGATCAGTGGTATGGATATAGGCAAATGTACGTTTTTCTTTTATCCTTTTAAGCTTCGTTTCAAGCGCTGATTGACGTTCTTTCAGTTCACGTTTAAATGACTCTGCTTTATCTTTAACATGAAAGACTTTTCCTAAATTGTCGATATCATCATAAATAGATTCAAATGTCCCTCCTGTTACTGAGGAATGTAAAACAAATGTTTTGATCCCCATTTCATTGAGGCTATCAACTGTGCCAACGCCCCAGTCTTGATTATCAAATAGACCTCCGCGACCATAGACAAGATCTGGGTCTACGCTCAACGCCATTTCTTTACCGATATAATCCTCTGATAGCTGATTCAACTGATCAAAATCTTTTTCGACCGTGGTGTCTGGTGCTCCAAAAACTGCTCCAACCCCAGCGATTTTGTCTTTCAACCCTAAATGCAATAATAATTCTGCTGCCGGTCGTGTATTGGCTAAAACTTTTTCTGGTGCTTTCTCAAATGTTTGCTCCTTTGATTGCCAGCTTTCTGCGCCTTCCGCTCGGGTAAAATTCTTGATAGTTACTGGATAATCCGTGCTTGTTTCTTTATCACTAGCTGATTGTTCTTTCGTTGCACAGCCTGTAAAAATCGCTAAACTCAATAGAGTGATCATCATTGTTTTTTTCATTTTTACGCTTCCTCATTTGCTATATATTTTAATTCTACACATTAGTCCAGCGAATAATTAAATCCCAAACGCTTTGTGATCGGATTTGTGTAGATCGTACATTTTACTTCATAGATTTCTTCGATCAATGCTGCTGTAAATAATTCTTCTGGTTTCCCTTCCGCAATGATTTTGCCCGCCTTCATCGCATAGATATAGTCACAGTAATAAGCTGCCAACTCTAGGTCATGAAGCGCAGCCAAAACGCCGATCCCTAAGTTTTTCACACACGTTAAGATCTCCAACTGATAACGGATGTCCAAATGATTGGTCGGCTCATCTAAAATCATATATTTCGGTTGCTGCGCAATCGTACGAGCTAAAATCACCCGTTGCTTTTCTCCACCGGATAATGATAAGAAGCTGCGATCGACATAGTTCGTCAAATTGGTTTTTGCTAACGCATCATTCACGATCTCAATATCTTCTTGTGTATCTGATTCAAGTAATTTTTTATGCGGCGTTCGACCTAAGAGAACCATCTGAAAAACGGTTAAATCAAAATTTAATTCATTAAACTGATTGACCACACCTAACCGCTGCGCTACTTTCTTTTCAGAAGTTGCTAAAAGATCTAGATCGTCTAGAAAAACTGTGCCTGCTTGAGGTTTGATCCCTTTATAAATTCCTTTCAGCATCGTTGATTTCCCACAACCGTTTGCTCCAATGATGCCGACAAATTGGTCTTTTTGAGTTTGCAAAGAAACACTTTTAACAATTTGCTCTTGCCCAATCATAATAGCCAGATCTTTCACATTTAATTCCATAGCTCAGCCTCCGAAATTATATCCTTTTTTAACGATAATATAGATGAACAATGGCGCTCCGATGACCGAAGTAATGATCCCAATGGGAAGCTCTACGGTAGCGATCAGCGTTCTAGAAAGCACATCCGCCCAGATCATAAAAAGAGAACCTGTCAATGCTGACACAGGCAATAAACGCTTATGATCAGAACCTGTCAAACCACGTACGATATGTGGAATAATCAATCCAACAAAGCCGATCATACCTGAGTAGGCAACGATCACACCTGTTAATAAGGCTGCAAGCATCAAATATAGCTTACGATATCTACTTAATGGAACACCCAACGTGATTGCCGCTTCATCTCCTAATAGCATCACATTCAAAATACGATACTGAAATAAAAAAAAGAGAGTGATCAAAACGACAGTCACTGAAAGGACACTCAGCTTATTCCAACTTGCAGAAGCCAGACTTCCCATCGCCCAAAACGTGACCGTTTTCATTCCTTCTGCATTATTGGCAAGATATACAATAAAACTTGAGATAGAGCTGCAAAGCGCGCCGATGACAGAACCCGATAAAACCAATTTTACAGAAGTCATCCGCCCGCCGATACCAGATAAGATCAAGACACCAAAGGCTGCTGCTATTGCACCGACAAACGCGCCAAAAGCTAAGCCAAATTGTGAAAATACACTGGCAGTACCAAAACCGATCAAAATCGCAAAGGTTGCTCCAAGAGAGGCACCAGATGAAATCCCTAGAATATAAGGATCAGCTAAAGGATTTTGCACCACTGCCTGCATCACAGCCCCTGTCACAGCTAACCCCATTCCCACAAAGACAGCCAAGATCACACGGGGGGTTCGCACAAACCAGATGATGTTGACCGCAGAATTGCTTGAAACACCATCTAATGAACCAACTCTTCCACCCGATAGTTTTGATAATAAGATTTGAATAATGTCATCCACTGAAATATCCGCCTGACCGTTGAGCAAAGAATAAATGATCGAAATGAAAATAGCTATGATCAAGCCGAGCAAAACGAGCGGATAATACCGCTGTGTTTTCACTTTTAGATTGTCTTCTGTTGCTTTGATTGCCTGCAAAAAAATGCGCCTCCTAAATAACTGAACATAGCTCTATTATTCTTTATTTTCTGACAATTTTTCTGATAAATGAAATGCCCACTGATCAACTGTTTTTCTCTTGGCTCTTGGTAACTTGACTGCTTCATCGATCATACTTATATCTAATAAACCAATGATCTGACGATCCGATCCAACACCAACCTCTTGTTTAAAGACATCATCAAAAATGATCGGTACTGTGCGCCAAGTAACACCGATATTTCGAGACCATGCAGCTAACTGGAAATTTTGGATAAATGCAGAAACAGCACCAACGGCTTCAAAATTTGCTTTTTTCTTTTCATGAATCGGTGCTGTTACAATCAATGTTACAGGAACACTAAGGTAATAATCTTCAGTTCTTTTCTTTGACGCTGCTAAGTGTTCTTGGTCATACCTTGCCCAAATGTTCATCCGCTCATAGCTATCCATGATTTTTTCCACGAATAAACTACGCTCTTCTGGTGACATGATCATAATGACTGCCCAAGGTTCCTCTTTCGAATGAAATGGTGCATAACTTGCCACTTCCAATAACGCTTTAATATCTTCAATAGAAACAGGCTGCTTCGATATCGTTCGAATCGTTCGCCGCTCTTTAATCACCTGTTCAATAGACACACTAAACATTTTTTTCCTCCATTCTTTTCTACTTAAACAAACATTCACAATCAAATGCGAATGAAAATCATTCTCAATTAGAAATTAAGAGTACCATTCAACTTCTATTTTTGCAAGTTTCATTCAGATAAAAAAAACGAAGAAAAACCAAATCAGCTTTTCTTCGTTTTTAATTATGATGTTTCATTTACTTAAGGTCAAAAGTAGCTTCCAAGGTTTCTTTCACATTAGGTCCAACAAACACGATGAATTTACCAGGTTCTTCCTCAAACAGCATTTCCTTCGTGTAGAATTTCAAGTCCGCTCTAGTTAAATGAAACGTTACTTTTTTCTCTTCGTCGGCACGTAAATCAACTTTTTGAAAAGCTTTTAGTTCCTTGATTGGGCGAACAACTGAGCCAGTCACATCTTGAATATATAGCTGCACCGTTTCCTGTGCTGACCGATCAGAACGATTTTTTACTGTTACTGAAATAGTCAATGACTCATTCATATACTCACTGTTAAGTGTCAACTCAGAATACTCGACCTTACTATAAGATAAACCAAATCCAAAGGAGAATAGCGGTTCATTAGGGCTATCTAAATATTTTGAAACAAAACGCCCTTTATGTGTTGGGCTTGTCAACGGTCTACCTGTTTTGAATTCACTATAATAAAGAGGTAGCTGACCGACAGAATAAGGAAAACTCATGCTTAAACGGCCGGAAGGATTGGTTTGACCAAAAACGATATCCGCTAAAGCATTTCCGCCTTCTGTTCCTGGGAACCACGCTTGAAGAATCGCATCGACTTGCTCAATTTCTTTTGTCAGTACAAGCGGCCTGCCGCTAATAACGATCAAAACTGTTTTCTTTTTCAACTCGACCATTTTTTGTAAAAAGACCTGCTGGATTTTAGGCAAAGTGATATCTGTACGGCTTCCTGCTTCACCGCTTTGCATCGTATGTTCACCTAAAGCAAAAACGATCGTATCTGCCTGTTGCGCCAATGCTAATGCCGTTTCTAGTTCAGTTGCTTTCATTTGTTCATCAAGCCCCAGCTGTTCAATTTGGTCTTTTGTTGCCCCAAATTCTCCTAAAAAGGCATAGTCTTCCAACATATCACAGCCTTGAGTATAAAGAAGATGGTCCGAATCAAGATAGTTTTCAAAGCCTTTTTTGATCGTCACTACATCTTCTCTTTGACCATGAACCGCCCACAGTCCGATCAATTCTTGATTATCACCGTATGGACCAACCAGCAACACTTTTTCTTTATTGGGCGCAAGCGGCAACACTTGATTTCTATTTTGCAGTAGAACAACCGATTCAGCAGATACCTTTTTCGCTAAGCGACGTTTTTCTTCCGTCAGAAAAGCTTGTTCTTCTAATGCTTGGCTTGCACCTCTGTAAGGATCTTCAAACAACCCTAAATCATTTTTCAACTTCAATACACGATAAACAGATCGATCGACCAGTTCAGTACTGATTTCTCCATTTTCGATCAACGGTTCTAACTCTTTTGCATAACAGGGGGTTTTCATATCGATATCAGTTGTGGCTTCGATCGCTAATTTTGCAGCTTCACGATCATCGGCTGCCACACCATGAGCAATCAATTCTTGAATCGCAGCATAATCGGAAATGATCACTCCATCAAATCCCCATTCTTTGCGTAAAATCTCTTTCAATAAGAACTGATTGCCAGTAACAGGCATTCCGTCATAGGTATTAAACGATGTCATCACTAATTGACAACCAGCATCGACCGCTGCCTTATACGCTGGCAGATATTCTTGACGCAGCCTTCGTTCAGACATATCTACTGTATTATACTCACGACCGCCTTCTGCTGCTCCATAGGCTGCAAAATGCTTCACACAAGAAGCGATCCCACCACCGTTTAAAAGATCTTTTTGCAGTCCAGTGACCATCGCTTTAGCAAAAGCTGCATTCAGCACAGGATCCTCTCCCGTTGATTCCAATGTTCTGCCCCAACGAGCATCGCGGACTAAATCGACCATTGGTGCAAATGTGACATGCGCACCTGCTGCTTTAGCTTCTTCTGCCGTTTGCTGATACGCTGACTCGATCAGATCTGGATTCCACGTTGCCCCTAAGCCTAAAGGGATCGGAAAAATTGTTCGGTAGCCATAAATGATATCGGCCATAAACAACAGTGGAATTTTGTGCCTGCTTTTTGCCATATGACGATCTTGGATCTCTTTTGTTTTTTCTGCTCCTGTTACATTTAGCACTGAACCAACCTGATCAACGATGCGTTGATCGATACCTAATTTTTTTTGCGGGCCAACAGCTAACTGATCTGCGTGGAAAAAGTCACCTGATAATTGAACCAACTGTCCGATTTTTTCTTCCCAAGTCAAAGAGTTCAATAATTCTTTTAGTGCTTGCTCTTTCATTTCTACACCTCTTCACTTTGCTCTTGCAAATAAGTTTTGTTGTCTAAGCGTTTGAACCACGGATACCAAAGCAACGGTGATAAGACTAACTGGATCACCAGTTGTAAAATAATAACTGAAATGCTACCTTGAACCGCCGCATGAAAACCAATCGGCAACCCAAAGATCGCCTGAACACCGACAAACCTTGAAACTAGACCGATTTTGGTTAAGACGTACGCTAAAATCAACGCAATACTATTATTAAAAATGAACGGCACTGCTAAATCAAAGTTCAAAACCAATGGTGAACCAAAAATCACTGGTTCAGTGATCCCAAATAAAGCAGGCACGATCGAGATTTTTCCGACTTCTCGATACTGTTTACTTTTCGCTCTAAGCATCAATAAAACTAACCCCAGTGCCATTCCCCCAAACGTAATGATATTGAAAAAGGCTAACCCAACAATATTTGGTGGTGTTTGTCCAGCCGTTACAGCATTCATATTTTCCACATCCATCGCCATCCATAAAGGCGTTACTAAAGGCAATATCACATTGGTTCCATGAATACCAAAAAACCATAATATTTGTTGCAATAAACTTAAAATGATCATAGCGCCAATTGAACCACCGATTCCTTTTAGTGGCTCCTGGATGATCGTATATACAAATTGATGCATATTTTCAAAAGGTGTTAAGCTAAACCCAAAATCAACCAGAATAAATAAAACACCGATCAACACGGTTGGGATCAAGGATTCAAATAGCCGCGTGACCATTGGCGGAACCCCTTCCGGCATTTTGATCGTCCAGCCTTTACGTTTGATTGTCAGAAACAATCGGCCAACGACTAAACCGACGATCATCGCAGAAAAAACGCCTTGTGCACTTAACCATGTCGTTGGTAATGCGGCAACTTCATCAGCAGTTTTATCTAATGGTGTGATCAATAAGAAACTCATCAACGAAATAATACCAGCAGCGACATAGTCCTCTTTTTCATCCAGTTTTCGAACTAAGTTGATCGCCATCAAAACAGAAATATATAAGGCCAACGAACCAATGGTAAATGTATTGACTTTTCCTAATAAATCAATGACTTGTGTAAATCCTTGTAAGGTTTTGGACATATTCATAAACACGACAAGTAATACAGCGATCGATCCGATAAAAACAGGTCCCAAAGTCGACATCATTGCACCAGAAATAGCTTGGAGGTACGGATTGTTCCCCATTCTATCAAAAAATGGACTAACTTTATCAAAAAAATCCACTAACTTCTTCTTCATGTTGCTTGCTCCTCTCAAAATACAGTAAGCGCTTTACTTACACTTAGTATACTGACAATTATCCTTTAATTCTTTGCCCAATTCGTCATAAAATCGGAAAAATAATGACTTTTTCTAAGAGAAATATTTTTTCCGATATTGCTGAGGTGAAAGGTTGTAATTCTTTTTAAACACATTGTAAAAGGACTTCACAGAGAAAAAGCCATTTGCCATAGCAATCGCCATTACAGTCATATCAGTATCTCTCAATTGATAATAAGCTTTTTCTAAACGGACAGTATTAACATATTCAGAAAAGGAAATCCCCATATATTTTTTGAAAAAGCGTGAGAAGTAAGCTGGATCATAATTAAATACCTCAGCTACGTGTTCTAACTTCAATGATTGATAGTAATTCTCCTGTACATAATCATTGATTTGTTTTAGTCGATCTAGATGCTTCAAGCTTTTTATGGACTGCTGAGAAGCTAAAGGAATGCGATAGTTTTTGACTAGTAAAGCAAGTAACGCTAATGTTTGACTTTTGACCAAGAGGTTGACTGCAAGCTCCTGAGTTTGATACTCATGAAAAATCTGATCCAATAGCTGCTGTATACGTGAATCTTGTCCTTTAGACGGATTCAAATTAAATAAAAACTGCTCATTGTATTGGTTTTGTGTCATCTCTTGTAAAAAATGCAATGGAAACTGCATGACAAAAACCTCGTTAGGCAGTGGACTTCTTGAAGAATGAATGATATTTGAGTTGATGAATAATGTATCACCTGGTTCTAAAAGATAAGTCACCTGAGGAAAACGAACTTCTAAATTTCCTTTCAAGCAATATAAAAGTTCAGCACTTTCGTGCCAATGCGTGCTGATCAGTCGATCTGGATTTCTTGAAGTAAATGAGAATAGCTTAAAGGGATAATGTTCATTTGGAGAAATCATCTCATGTTTCATTCCGATACCTCTTTCTTTTATACAATAGTAAGCAAATTATAAGATATTTTCACTCTTAACAAAATAAAGTGATTCTTCATCCTTTTTTACTAAAACAAAAATCATAAAAGACATAATAAAAAGGACAGACCAACAAACGCATTGTCAGTCTATCCTAAGCTTTAACTATCGATCAATATTACGTAATTGGAAAAAGGCCACAACTTCACCAATTCCCATAAAAATCAAAATCCCGCCAAATAATTGGAACAGTACTAACACACTGCTGAATGGATTAAACGTCAATACTAAACCTGCAATGATCAAAATTGCACTATAAATCAACATCGGTAACCAATTCACATTGACATAGTTTCGTAGATTGACCGCCTGCATCCCACGGCTAACACCAACAATAACGATGGCTAAACCTAAGAAAATCGGTAAAATACTGACGATGCCTTTGGCAAAAACCAGTACGATCCCAGCAATGACTAACAGCACGATTCCGCCAAGGAAGCTCATCCCGTAAGTACCTGTTGCTTTTTTTACTTTAAACCCATCATACAAATTAAGAATTCCCATAATAGCAATGTACGCAGAAATAAAGTAAACTGCCGCTTGAAAAACACTTCTTGGATTAACTACGATCAATAGGCCAAAAAGAATGTAGACGATTCCTCTTAAAAGAGCATATTTTCTTAATTGTTCCATAACATTATTCATTCTGATCCCTCCATTGTTTCATTTACTTATGTTCCTCTTAATTGTATAGAATTTCTCTAAATAAGACGAGCGATAAGGTCTCGATCAGCAAATATTTTATAACAAAAAAGGGGTCTGGGACAAAACTCTGCGAGTCAAATCCCGGACACCTGAAATCTAGATAACAGCGAGGGCAGAAGTAATCCCTTCGGAATCAAATACTTCTGTCCCAACCTCATTTTCAATTTTATATACTAGTCATCCAATTCTTTTTCTAAGACATCGCCCGTTTGAGCGTTGATTTTCACAGACATTTCCTGATTACCCGATTGAACTTTGACTTCCCAATAGGTTGTTGATAATTCTCTTTCTAACGACCATTCGATTGCTTGACCTTCACCAAAACTGTCAACAGCGATTTTTGAGATATCATCCATTGATTTCAAGTTGTTTAAATCTAGCGCTTCATTCGCTTTTTCCACACCGTTTTGGTCTTCACGATCTAATGTTTCCTCACGCTCTTTTTTCAGTTCGCCAGTTTCAGCATTGATTTTTACTTCATATTCTTTAGAATCATCTACTCCTTTTATTTCATAATAATAGGTGCCAAAAGACGGGTCTAAATCTAACGAGGTGATCGCTGTGTTTGGATATGCTTCCTGGTATGCTTTAACGGCTTCTTCCAGTGACACTTTCACCTGAACTTGATTTTTAGCTGCATTTGTTGTCGTGTTAGACGATGCAGTAGATTTTGTATTACTTGATTCACTGGTACTTGAATCGAATGTGATCGTTTGGCTGACCTCTGTACTCGCTTTACTTTGACCATTTGTTTCCAATGACTTATTATTGCTGGTACATCCTGCCAAAAGAACACCTAAACCGACTGTTGCTACAATAATCTTTTTATTCATACTATTATTCCTCCTGAGTTGTTGTTGTTGTTTTTCTTTATAAAAGTATCATAACAGGCTGTTGTGTCTAAAAAAATAAACCAACGTGAAAGCTAAATGAAGAAATCTTCATTTTTAAGTTTCAGGTAAAAAAGTAACCGTAAAACGGGTGCCCTTAGGCTGCACATCTGAAATAGTGATCTTCCCGTGGTAATATTCTACCAGCCCTTTAACGATCGCAAGTCCAATTCCTGTTCCTGCAATTTCACTAGATCGTGACTGATCTACACGATAAAAACGTTCGAACACCTTGTCCTTATCTTCATCTGGAATTCCAATACCAGAATCTTCAACGATCAATTGAATTTGACTTGCTGCAGTTACTAACTGAATATGGATTTGGCCTTCTTTTTCTGTATACTTCATCGCATTTTCTACTAAATTACGAGTAATTTGATAAAAATGTTCTTTTTGTCCAACGATCATGATCCCGGGTTCGATTTGAACAGTCAACTCTTGCGTCATCATCACACGGAGTTCATCGATCGTCTGTTGGATCAGTTGAGATAAATCAAGAGCATCTCCCTCTCCAGCATTTTCCAAACGTCCTAATGTCAACAGCTGATTCACTAAAATCTCCATCCGTTTAGACTCTTTATCGATATATTCTAAAGAAGTTGGAATCACTTCAGGATGCTTTTCCCCACGACGCTTGATCAAATTTACATGTCCGCGAATCGCAGCTAACGGTGTTCTTAATTCATGAGAAGCATCCGTCACAAACTGTTGCTCACGCTTCAAGGATGATCGCTGTCTGTCCAGTAATTGATTGAAAGATTTCGAGATGTTCTGAACTTCTTGCGGCGTTTTAGGCACAGTCAAAATTTTTTCATCCATGGAACCCTCCAACTGTGTGATCTCTTCATTCATCACAACTAATGAGCCGCTAAGTTTTTTAGAAAAGCGATAGGTAACAAATGAACCTACGGCAATCACGATGACCGTGAGTAAAATCGTCAACGAAAAAATCCTGCCGATCACTTCGAATTGATCTTCCATTTCGACTAGCATCGTCACCTTACCTGTTTGGTCTTCAAAACTGCTATAATAAAAAGGCTCCATGTCGTCGGTCCATAAAATCCGATCTAAAAAGAACAACTGTTTTAAACGAGAAAATTCCCCGTAAATTTCTTGTGCATCCTCTGAAGAATAGATTACTTCGCCAGAATTTAACCCTACGCGAATCAAATAAGAAGATTTATCCTGTGATCGATAGCTTGTCAGTACGTCAGTCCATTCTTTTTCATCTTCTGCTCCACTGCGTTTGAGAGAATCCTCTAATAAAACTGCTTGTTTTTCTACAGAGTCGTACAGCTCAGCGATAGTGATCCCCATGATCAATACGCTTAAAACTAAAACTGTAGAGACCAATAAACCAATAAATCGAGCAGTCAACTGAAATTGTGTCGTATTTTTTTTCTCTTGAAATAAAGCGCTACTCTTTTTCATGATTTCTTCCTCAAGACATAGCCAACACCGCGAACAGTCTGAATCAATCGCTGGTCTACTTCGTAATCCATTTTATTCCTAAGAGAACGGATATAAACATCCACGACATTCGTTTGCCCAAAATAATCATAGCCCCAAACTGCATTAAGCAATTCATCTCTGGTCAAAACCTCTTCCGGACGCTTGATCAATTCTGCTAAGAGCTCAAATTCTTTTTGTGTCAGCTGGATACTTTCTCCAAAACGTTCAACCACTCGTTTTGTTAAATCCAACGTCAAATCATTATAGCTATAAATCAGCGACTGCGCTTGTACTTGTGCTGCACGACGGATGATCACACGAATCCGCGCTAGTAATTCTTCTATTTCAAACGGTTTCGTTATGTAATCATCTGTTCCAGCATCGAGACCCACAACTTTATCCGTCAATTGATCTCGTGCGGTCATCATAATAATAGGAACTTGACTGTTCCTTCTGATTCTTCTAGCAACTGTGATTCCATCATATTTCGGCAGCATCCAGTCCAGCAAAAGCATCGTGATTCGCTCTTGGTTTTCTTCATATAAGGTCAATGCTTGTTCACCATCTGCAGCATACAGCACTTCATATCCTTCAAAACGAAGCTCTTCCGAAATAAAATTCGCCAAACTTGCCTCATCTTCAACTAATAAAATGACTACATCATTCATTTTTCCACCGCCTTTTTTATAGAGTACCTAGTATTTTAGGCAAGGTCAATCAAATCATGATGAAAAAATCTTCATTTTGGCAGTTGAACTATATAATAAAGTTAGGATAGAAGTGATCAACTATGGGAATCCATTCCTTCGGAGTATTATGCAGAAACGAAAAATCACGTTCAAGCTAGAATAGACGCCAAACTATTTGGCCCATATCATCAAGTTCTAATGCTGCCTGTGATAGGCTTCCCCTTAAAAAACAAACTGACTGGTATGAGTCCAGTTCGATACCGAATTCACACCAGTCAGCTAAATAATTAATCTACGTACAACTTTTAAGAGGCCTATTCTTTTGTCTCAGTCTTTAATCGTTATTACATGGTGGTCCAAGCAATATAAAACAACCCCTTGCCCCTAAGCTTCATATCTTTTAAAGGATTTATTCCTATTGCTCACCATTTGCAGCAATCAATTGTTTATACCAGTAAAACGACTGCTTTCTAGAACGGTCTAACGTACCATTTCCCTCGTCGTCCATATCTACATAGATGAAACCATAACGTTTTTTCATTTCACCTGTTCCCGCACTCACTAAATCAATACAGCCCCACGGTGTGTAACCGATCAAATCAACACCGTCCAATTCAATCGCATCTTTCATTGCAGCAATATGTTTACTGAAGTAATCAATACGATAATCATCTTGAATAGTCCCATCTGCTTCTATTTTATCAACAGCACCAAAGCCATTTTCAACAACAAACAAAGGTACGTTATAACGATCATACAGCTTACATAAAGAAATGCGTAAACCTAACGGATCAACGGCCCAACCCCAATCAGATTCTTGTAAATAAGGATTTTTAACAGCCGGCATTTGATTGCCGCCTACGTATTTCACTTCTTCTGGATTAGAAGCTGAAACAGTCGACATATAATAACTAAATCCGATATAATCAACCGTCCCCGCTTGGATGATCTCATCGTCACCCGCTTCTTTTTTGATATCGATATTTTCCCGTTCGTATTCTTTTAACTTGTGTGCAGGATAATAGCCTTTGACTTGAACATCGATATAGAATTCCTGCTCACGATTAAATTGGATCGCTTCCATCACATCTTCTGGATTACAGCTCATTGGATAGCTCGGAATATAGGCAACCATCATCCCAATTTGAAAATCTGGATTGATCTCATGTCCTAATGTCACTGCTTTAGCGCTTGCTACAAATAAATGATGTGCCGCTTGATACTTGGCTTGTTTATCATTTTTATGGATACCGATTTGTGTCCAGCTGCGTAAAAAGTTGATCTCGTTGAATGTCATCCAGTATTTTACTTTATTTTTATAGCGCTTAAATAGTGTTTCACAGAAGAACAAGAAATAATCGATCACTTTACGACTTGACCAGCCATCCAGCTCATCAGCTAAATACATCGGAATATCGAAATGATTGATCGTTACAACTGGTTCGATCCCATATTTTAAGAGTTCATCAAATACCTTGTCATAAAAAGCAAGTCCTTCTTCATTAACTTCCATCGTACCTTTTGGACAAATTCTTGACCAAGCGATCGACAATCGGAAACACTTGAAGCCCATTTCAGCAAACAATGCGATATCTTCTTTATAATGATGGTAAAAATCAGTTGCCACATGACTTGGGTAATACTGCTCCGGATCTACATAACCGATCGCACCTTCTGGTAGCGCTTGCTCTCTCGTACAAGTTTCGACCTTTCCTTCTTTGGTTTTATAAGTGATCATTCTTGGTTTTGTATGACTGCCCCCTGTGATCGCATCCAATGTACTTAGCTCTTTACCACCGGATAAGTAACCACCTTCATATTGATTTGCTGCTGTTGCGCCGCCCCATAAAAAATTTTTTGGAAATCCTGATTTACTCATTCGCCATTTCTCCTTACTTTTTTTCTTGTCTTACTCTCTTTAGCCTAGCTGCAGTTTCTTTCCTTTCATACATCAAAAAATAAAAACCACAACATAGAAAAAATGACAACGTAAGTGTCTTCTTTGCTATATCGTGGTTATGCCCGAAAAATTCAGTTACATTCCATTGATTACATCAATCATAACATTACTGGAAAACGCTGTCAATCCTTGCTTCTTTCATCCATCTTCATTCAAAAAAAGAGAAAGACCAGAAGAAACATTTCAGTTGATTCTTCTGGTTTTTCTCTATGCATTTAGTTAATCATGTTTTCTATGTGCTTCCCTTACCAATAGCAACAGGTAAATCGTTAATAGGAGAAAACCTACTGATGCTAAGTTATTTGCCTTGTTACCTGTGTTGGGAAATTTTTTTAATGCTATGTGTGTTTGTTTTGGTTGTGCAAGCTCTTGTTGCACTTCTGATTCTTTCGATGACTGTTCTATCTCCGTTTGCCTCTCACTGCCAACTGTTCCGCGAATTTGGATATCCGCTTCAGATGCTTGTGTCGGCAATGGAAAATTAAAGCTGCAGCCTATCAAAAGAATACATGTGACGATCGAAAGACTAAATTGTTTCATCATTCATCACGACCTTTAATTCCTTATGGTGTCACACCAAGTGTTGTCCCATCTTTTTGAATCGATGTGAATTTCAATGTCAATGTGTAATTTTCAGCCGTAGCCGTTTGATCCACATCAGCTGGTAAGTTATCTACTGTTGTACCTGTGTAATAGAATTTTGCTGAATTTGCGTATGCAGAAGCTGCATCCGTATCGATATTCAGACGACCATCTTTGTTTGCCAATGTCATCCAAACAGGTGAACTTGATAGATCAACAAGTGCTTTACTTGCAACTAAATTAGTAGCAGTAGGCGTATTAGCTAATCCTGTGCCCTTTGCATTGATCGTCAATGTGTCTACATACGTTGGTGTTCCTGCAATTGTGTTCAGAGTCACAGCTACGCCGCGCCCAGAATTATTTACAATACTGTAATCCGCTGATTCGATGTTTTTATGTGCGCTAGCTGTTGTTGTGTGGAAAGCAGTTGCTGTGTCAACAGTGACGTTGATCCATTCATCAGAACCTTCTGGAATGTTTGTATCTGGATCTGTATTATCTAATTTACCGATCGTTCCGTTGATGATCACATCAGCTGAATTTTCTCCATCGATCGTTTGTGCTAATGCTGTGTCTGTCAGACCAGTTACACTTAAACTTAGCATCGCTGCTGCTACTAATAAATTGGTTTTCTTCATATTGGTTTCTCCTTCTATGTGTGTGATAATTTATTTTTAACAGAATCCTCTGTTAAACTCGTGATTAATTGTTGATTTGGAGTGTAATTCCTGCTTGAACTTGTCCGCGCTTTTGTTTGGTTTTTGCATCGTAGATATCAAATGTCGCAGTTGCGGGATGGTCCCCTTTAGCTAATGTTTTATCAAGCTTTGCACTGGTTATTTCATAGCCAGGCTGAATAGCTCCTGATGAGTAAACTTGTTCACCGGTTTCATCTAAACGGATGACGACATTGATCGGATAGCCATTTTCAACTGGATTTTGAATGTAAAGACTGCCTTCACTTTCCCCTGTTTCAAAGACTGCGACTGATTTGATGACCATGTTGAATTTACTTTCATCCACAGCTTTTTGTTCCGCTGCCTTGAGTTCTGCATCGGTCATTTTTTTTGCCCCTTTGCTATCAGGCAAATAATCTCCTGAAACGACTTGAACAGGTTCGGTTTTATTTGAAAAATAGTAATAGAGACCACCTGCTGCTGCCGCTAAAAGCAGCAGCAATAATAATAGCAGGATTCGTTTGTTCTTTTTCTTTTCATTCTTCTGGTTTTGTTGTTCCATAGATATCCTCTTATTCTTCATTTTTTTCGACTTTGAACGTCAATTTATATTGCGGAAATGACGCGGTACTATCAGGATTAAAATATTTTCCTTCTAACCTTAAGCTTTGGTGTTCATTAGGATTTAGTTCACCGATCGTTTGCGGCTGGCTCGCAAGTTGACTTGTTAAAAAATGGGTCGAAATCTGATTAGCTTCAACCAAAAGCTTCAAGGCCAATTCTTCAGTTCCCTCAGTTCCTGAGAGATCACTTAAAAGCTGAAGCTGACTAGCGTCGGCATTTTCCTTCGTCAAATTAGTTAACGTGATTTTTGTCGGTGTGTTGCCTTTATTGACAACTGCATAATTCGGCGAAGTGATTTGTCCTTGTTGAGCTGTCCCGAGATCTTTGTTCCTCGTTTGAAAATTCATTTCGATCGGCACTTCCACATTGATGATCTCTGCTATGGTAGTAAATTGGGTCAACGGATCCAACGCCAAGATCACTTCTTCTCCAGAAAGACCAATAACACGTACTCGTACATAATAGGTCACTTCTGCTTTTAATCCTTTAAGTTTAGTTCTAAACAACTGATTTTTGTCTCCAGATAAATCGGCCAGTTGAACGTTCGTATCCTCTGCTGCAAATTCCTTATCAGTACTATATTCTACTTGTACTTGTTGATAATTTCCGCCATAATACGCAGCTTGCCCGCCAACACCTGATTCTTCTCCTGAAGAGTAATCTGTCCAGTAGCCTGTATCACTTGACAGCACTCCTTCTATAACCGCTGATGTGGTTGTAACATTTGCTTCAAGGCTTTCCAATTGCGGCTTTGTAGTAACTAACACTGACTCTGAAAATTGACTTTGTCCTGCTTGATTGATCACAACCATTTGAGCCCAATAATTTGTATTCGGATTTAGCATTGTCGCTGTCACTTGATAAGCAGACTCAAGCATCGTATTTTGCTGATCATCAAAAGAGTCTAATGATAAAATATGCTTCGCTTTATCCGGTTGATTTAAATCTTCTATAGAGGTAAATAAATAAAATTTGACCTTAGACGCTGGGCTCCCATTGTTAAATGATGTCCCTTTTAGCGTAACGGATGTCGCCGTTTCATTCGCTGTTGTAAGCTTTAATTGGTCAGCCACATCGACAAATGCGCTAAAAACGATTTTTTGTGCGCCTTTTAACGCCGCAATTTCTTGAGTATCAAAAGGGTCCGGTGAGCTAGCTAGATTCGTAAAATTAGCTCCTTGCACACTCAAATCAGAGGCTTGTTTCAATATCTCGTGCGTCGGTGAAGTAGCTGTATTTGTTGTAAAAGTCTCAACCTTTTGTAAATAGTCACTAGTAAAACCTAAGTTCTTTACACCACTAGCTCCGTTTAGTCCAAGCGTTCCTGCACTAGTGCTGGAAAAAGCAACTTTCTTTGAGTGATCCATTGTCACAGCGAATGAGCTAGATGAACCTGTTGTAAAAATAGCCCCGCTGGCTACATCGATCGAGACTTCTGCATCTTTGCCGATTGCCATACCTCCTTTTGAAGTATTTAGGTTGATCGGCAGCGGTAAAATGAAATTGACCTTGGCATTTTCCTGAAATGAAAAATTGACCGGCTGTGTTTGTGATGAATAAAAAAACTGATTTCTTGTTCCGCCTGTTGCCAAAGTCACCTTATCCAGATTAAAAACAGCATTTTTCTCAACAATATAGCTTGGAGCAAGCGTCCCATAAGTCATATTGCTGTTTGTCTTAATATCCAGCTTGGCGTTTTCTCTTACGACAATTTGCGAGGTATTCGCATGAGGATTTCCTGAAGCAGTTCCTGTCGACCAAATAAACGCACTTGTCTGATTCGATGAATGTTCAATAGTTGTTTGTCCATTCTCGATTTCTACATAATTGATCTCTGCCCATTCTTGGGAGTATGTACTCGTTCCTTTTTGATCGATCGTATTATTCCCTCTCATGATGACCGAACCGTTAGGGTTATAGATCATCTGTCCATTATTTGAATAGTAGGAAATAGAGTCATAGATAAGTGTGACATTTGTAGCAGAGCCAGTAACGATACCATAATACCCAACCGCTCCTGAGCCATCAGGATTACCAAACTGCGTATTTCGAATCTCAATTACAGCATCTGCCTGATTAGTATAAAAGCCTTGAGCAGCTGTACCTGCTTTATTATAGGTGATCGTATACCCTGCTCCATCAATGATCATTCCTGATTTCAATTGAAAAGCCGAAGTTCCCAAATTTAGATCATTCGTTAGACGAAATTTTAATTTTTGACTATCCTTCAAATACTCTGTTAGCGTTGTAGCTGAATCGACTAGCCAAAAACCATCTTCTGCCTGCACAGCAGCCCGAGAAATCTTTGTCTGATCCAATTCAACATCATCTGATGGAAATTCTTCTAAATTTTTGTCGTTTATTTCTTTATTTTCTACTTTATCTACAGGTAAATTTTCACTACTTTCTTCTGAATGCTCATCCAAATCAGGGTCAGCTGATTCAGAAGATAGCTCTGTATGCTCCGAAGATCCAGCAGTTTCTTCCGTAATTATTTCTTCCTTATCTTGTATTGGTTCTGCCTCTAAAGCGTAGGACCAATCGCTTGGGAAAATCAGCAGAATCAAAAAATAAATCAAGACATGCGATACATTCTTTTTCACGATTGCCTCCTTTACTCTTGTAAAAAAACAAAACTATAACGAATCTACTATAACTATCATTGTATTGTAATTTCTAATTAATATCAATTTAATTTCGTTATTCTTTATTTTTTCTGAATAATTACATTTGTTTTTGATAAAACTTTAAGTTTAATCATCAAAACTTTTTATTATGTTTTTCTTTCTATTTTTATAACGATTCTCTTTTAGCTCAAAAAGTGAAAAAAAAAATTAAAAAGAAGAGATAAAGTGGGATTACCTCCTCTTTATCTCTTGCCAATTCACTTTAAATATTAACTTAGGATTTCTATATAACTTCCTTCTATTTTTCTGATTTCTTTTCCCTCAATCACAAAAAATGTAGTAAACATTTTCTGTAGAAAAAAACGATCATGAGAAACGACAAGCAACGTTCCTTTAAATAATTGTAAAATCTCTTCGATTTCTTCTCTAGTTTCAATATCTAAATGGTTCGTTGGCTCATCTAATACAAGAAAATTTACTTCGTTGTACATCAGCTTAGCCAATTCTAGGCGAATTTTTTCACCACCACTCAAAAAGCGAACCTGTTTCGTCACATCGTCCTTATAAAATGAATATTTAGACAGAATCTGGCGACTTTCTTGTTCCAATAGCGAACAGCTCTCACTAAAATGCTGGAGGATGGTCTGTTTTGTCTTTTGGTAGTCAATAACTTGAGATAAATAGCCGATTTTAAGATTTGTTCCATGTCTTATTTCGCCATCATCCGGCTTTTCCATGTCCAAGGCCAATTTGAGTAAAGTACTTTTACCAACACCATTTTCCCCAATAACAGCAGCACGTTCTTGCCAGAATAATGAGAAATCAAGCTGAGTAAATAAAGACTGATCACCATAACTTTTGCTGACACCTTTAAATAAAAGCACTTCTTTCCCTGAACGGTCTGTTTCTTTGAAATTCTTCCCAATTTTGTTTGATTCTTCTTTTGGTTTAGAGATTGTTTGGATTTTTTCCAACCGTTTTTCCAGCTGTTTTGCTTTTTTGAAAAACTTCTCGTTATCTCCTTCATGACCCCATTGTCGAAAACGGCGAATCGACTGTTTTAATTTTTTCACTTCTTTTTCCTGCTCATTAAAGTCCTTTCTCAACTTCTCGAGCTGTTCATCTTTTTGTTTTTTATAGGCTGAATAATTACCTTTATACTCAAGAATTCGTCCATCTTCCAACTCAATGACTCTTTGAACAACATTATCTAAAAAGAAACGGTCATGTGAAACGATCAGATATGCAGTCTTTTCGTAGGCTAGATATCCTTCCAACCACGAGATCCTTTGTGCATCAAGATGATTGGTCGGTTCATCCAATAAAACAAGCTCATTCTCCTGTAATAGAACTCTTGCTAATGCTACGATCGTTAATTCTCCACCACTCAAATCAGAAACCTTTTTCTCTAAAAGATGAGCGATCATTAAACCATTTGCGATCATCGTTAAACGATTCTCCATTTCATAGCCGCCCGCTTGAGTGAATTCTTCTTGTTTTTGTCCGTATCGAGCTAAAATTTGTTCCAATTGACATTCTGGTTCAGTCATTTTCTGTTCTAAATAACTCAATTGCTGTTGAATCTCAAGTAAAGCAGAAAACGTTTCTAATAAATAATGCTTCACCTCTTGTTCTGTTGCTTCTGGAATTTGATTTAGGTAGCCGATCTTACTGTTTTTCTTACGGCTGACAGTTCCTAGATCTGGGGATTCGGTACCCGTGATTATTTTTAGTAGTGTTGACTTACCCGAACCATTACTGCCGATCAATCCAACTTTCTCTCCTTTGTCGATTTGCAGGTTCAGTGCTTCAAATAATGGAACACCACCGTAATTTTTAGTTATATTTTGTAATTGTATTAACATTTTTCCCTCTTTCTGCCATTCAGACAGATCAACAAAATGATTGCTTATACTTTGAGGTTTGAATTTTCTATTTTTTAAACGGTATTCAAAAAATCAAAAAAGTCTCTAGATAGTTATTTTTCTCCGAACATTACTTTAAAGTAAGCAAAAAAAGTTGAACAATTTTTGTTCAACCTTCACAGTCATCTACTATTGTAAGTGCTAATGCTTCTAACACCGACTTGTTATTTAATCATGAATACTCTTTAAGTAAATAAGTCTGAATGGTCTGTTTTATTCAATTGATTATCCTAAATTGGACACACTTGTGCCTTGGAATAAAAAATTGGAAATAATGACATGACAAAAAGCCAGATACATTAACATAAATGAATTGCTTGCTGTTATTTTTGACATGTTGACCATCGTACTTATTCACCACCTTTTTAATCGATACATTGATTGTATCATGAAGTTCTTCAATGCGCACTTATTTTTTTTGGTACTGTTTTAAGCGTTCCTCTAATGTCCCCGTATGCAACTCAAACAGATGATTATCAAAATCGTAAAAATAAATGGAGTTAGCTTCTCCTTCGACACGCATTCTACCTTTTCTTATTTCTAATCCCAATCGATCGATTCTTTCTAAATACAACTCATAATCTGCTTCTTCAATCTTAAAAGCGATATGATTGTATGTTTTTGTCGGCAGCGGTTCACCTTCCATAATTGCGATCCAAAGATCTCCGATCAGGAAAAATTTTTCTCTAGCAATCGAAAATGTTGTTTCTCCGCTGGAATAGACTTCTTTCGCACCAAAAATTTGTTCAAAAAACTGTGTTGCTTTTTCTAAATCATGGACAATGAATGTCATATGACTGATTACCTTCATTTCTATCCCTCCATTCCTATTTTAGTAATAAAAAAAGCCTTGTTAAACAAGACCTTTTTTATTGATTTTACTCTATTACTCAATTCGCTACGATATTCACTAGCTTCTCAGGAACGACAATCACTTTACGAACTGTTTTTCCTTCAATAAACGATTGTATTTCTTCAGCCGCTAATGCTTTTTCTTCCAGTTCTTCTTTACTCATTCCTCTAGGAACATTTAATTTTGCTCGAACTTTTCCATTGACTTGGAATACGACTTCAACTTCATCTTCAACTAAGGCTGCTTCATCATATGTTGGCCACGGTGCATTCGTTAAACTTTCTTCATTTCCTAAGATTGCCCAAAGTTCTTCACCGATATGAGGCGCAATTGGCGCTAAAAGTTGAACAAAACCTTCGATATACTCATAAGGCAATACATCAACTTTATTCGCTTCATTCACAAAAACCATCAATTGAGAAATAGCTGTGTTGAAATGCAGATTCTCCATATCTTCCGTAACTTTTTTCACTGTTTGGTTATAGACTTTTGTTAAGCGACCATCATTGACCGTTGTGATCCGATCACGCATCTTATCATCCTCATCAACGATCAAACGCCATACACGATCTAAGAATTTACGGCTGCCTTCTAATCCATTCTCGCTCCAAGCAATCGATGCATCTAAAGGCCCCATGAACATTTCATACATTCTAAGAGTATCCGCACCATATTTTTCAATGACATCGTCAGGATTCACCACATTTTTCAATGATTTACTCATTTTTGCCGGTGCTTCTTCCAGCTCTTCTCCTGTTTCGATGTTCACCCAAACATTATCCCGTTTTTCGACCATATTTGTAGGAACAAGAGCGCCACGGCTATCACGGAAGCTTTGGCCTAGAATCATTCCTTGGTTGTACAATTTTTGATAAGGCTCTTTAGTAGGCACTACCCCGATATCGTACAAGAATTTATGCCAGAAACGAGCATATAGTAGATGCAATACAGCATGTTCCGCTCCACCGATATAAATATCTACAGGCAACCAACGTTCCAATTTTTTATAATCAGCAAGTGCTTTTTTATTGTGCGGATCAACATAACGCAAATGGTACCATGAACTACCGGCCCATTGCGGCATAGTATTGGTTTCCCGTTTACCTTTTTTACCTGTTTCCGGATCAACGACATTGACCCATTCAGTGATGTTAGCTAAAGGAGATTCTCCTGTACCACTTGGTTTGATGTCGTCTGTTTTTGGCAATCTTAGTGGTAATTCTTCTTCAGGTACAGTGGTTGTTGTGCCATCTTCCCAATGGATCACCGGGATTGGCTCACCCCAATAACGTTGACGTGAGAACAACCAGTCACGTAGACGATAACTGATTTCTTTTTTCCCTACTTGATTTTCTTCCAGCCAGTCATTCATTTTAGCGATGGCTTCTTCTTTATTCAAACCATCTAAAAAGCCTGAGTTGATATGAGTACCATCTCCTGTGAATGCTGCTTCTGCAATATTTCCACCAGCTAATACTGGAATGATTTCGATACCAAATGTTTTAGCGAATTCATAGTCACGTTCATCATGTGCCGGAACAGCCATGATTGCTCCCGTTCCATATGAAGCCAGTACATAATCTGCGATCCAAATTGGGATTTTCGCACCATTAACTGGATTTACTGCATACGCACCCGTAAAGACGCCAGTTTTTTCTTTGGCCAAATCCGTTCGATTCAAGTCAGATTTTTTCGATGCAGCATCGATATAAGCTTCAACAGCTTCTTTTTGTTCTGGTGTAGTTATTTGTTTTACTAATGCTAACTCTGGAGCTAACACCGTATAGGTTGCACCAAATAATGTATCAGGTCTTGTTGTAAAAACAGTAAATTCTTCATTCGTTCCATCTACTTTAAAGGTAACATTCGCACCTTCTGAGCGACCGATCCAGTTACGCTGCATATCTTTGATACTTTCCGGCCAGTCCACTAGTTCTAGATCATCTAACAAACGATCTGCATAAGCCGTTATTTTCAGCATCCATTGACGCATTGGTTTTCTGACGACATCATATCCGCCGCGCTCACTTTTGCCATCGATCACTTCTTCGTTAGAAATAACTGTTCCAAGTTCAGGTACCCAGTTTACTGCAACTTCTGCTTCATAAGCTAAACCATGTTCATACAGCTTAGTAAAAATCCACTGTGTCCATTTATAATATTCCGGATCAGTCGTATTGATCTCACGATTCCAGTCGTAACTAAAACCTAATGAGTTGATTTGACGTTTAAAGGTTTCAATATTTTTCTTTGTGAATTCAGCTGGATCATTTCCTGTATCTAGCGCATATTGCTCTGCTGGTAAACCAAAAGCATCCCATCCCATTGGATGTAAAACGCTATATCCTTGGCTTCGTTTCATCCGAGATAAAATATCTGTAGCTGTATAGCCCTCTGGATGTCCTACGTGCAGTCCTTGACCTGATGGATATGGAAACATATCCAGTGCATAAAATTTCTTTTTGTTTGGATCATCGTGGGTGATAAAGCTATTGTTTTTCGCCCAATATTTTTGCCATTTTTTTTCAATCTTCTTGTGATCGTAACTCACGATGTTTTCTCCTCCTATTTATAAATAACTTTTTTATCCTTTTTTAACTGGTGGTCGTGCTTTTGTCCTTGAAAAATATGATTCGATCAGTCTGCAGAGCCAGATTGTAAAAGATTTGTGCTTCCCACATAATTTATTCTCTATCATCAGCTCTGATGTTGCCAATTTTTTTGGCTTTTGTTCCTCAGGTATGTAGCTCTTGAAATTTTCCTCTGATCGAAGTGCTGTGATTCTCTAGTATGGTAACTTCGCTCCCTTTGGTCGCCATGTATTGTGCATCATCGGCTTTGATAAGGTCGATTTTTTAGCTTTTGTTTCTCAGGTGCGCAGTCTCTAACCTTTCCTCTGATCGAAGTGCTGTGATTCACTAGTACGGTAACTTCGCTCCCTTTGGTCGCCAAGTATTGTTCATCATCTACTCTGGCGAAGCCAGTCGTAGTGATTCACAACAAAAACGTCCCATAGGAAATATTTCCTATAGGACGTTTGATAAGCAACGTGGTACCACCTAAGTTCACTTGTATTATACAAGCCTCAAACGTTATAACGGCCGTCACCGATCTTACTTAATTAGAATGAAAAGAAATGACAGAGTTCCCCTGTACTTCTTTCATTTGTTCAGTAAAATAACTCAAAGGCGAGTTCAAAAGCTTCTGTACGTATTTTCACCAGCCATACGCTCTCTAAAACATGGTTCTTTCTACTATTCCTTTTCACTGTTTATGAATCAATTATGTGTTCTCATACTATCAAACTTCTACTAGAAATTCAATTGTTTTATTTAACTTTTAATTGCTGACCAATATAAATCACGTCACTGGATAAACCATTCAGCTGTTTGATTTTTTGAACACTTGTATTGTATTTTTGAGCAAGTCCCCATAAAGTATCGCCGCTTTTCACTTTATGCGCGCCTGCACTTTGGGTATTCCCTTGATTACTTGATGAAGAAGATGAGCTTGTTGAACTACCGCCTTTTTTGACAATCAATTTTTGACCTGGATAGATCATATCTCCGCTCAAATTATTCCACTGGCGCAGATTGGCAACACTCGTACCGTTTGCACTCGCTATCGCCCATAATGAATCACCAGATTTTACTGTGTAAGAACCAGTTGTTGAACCAGAGTTAGTACTTGAGCTACCTGTATTACTTGATGAGTTATTGTTGCTGCTGGCAGACCCAGAACCTTTTTTCACAATCAATTTTTGACCTGGGTAAATAATATCGCCACTTAAATTATTCCACTGACGTAAGTTTGCGATACTCACACCATTTGAATTTGCGATTGCCCATAATGAGTCACCGGATTTTACTGTGTACGTGGAATTTGAAGTACCTGTGTTGCCAGAATTGTTTGAGTTGCCAGTGTTTCCTGTCGAACCACTATTCCCACTGTTCGTATTTCCAGAACCTTTTTTGACAATTAACTTTTGACCTGGATAAATCATATCGCCACTTAAATTATTCCATTGACGGATATTTGCAACACTTGTGCCATTCGCATTTGCGATTGCCCACAGTGAATCACCAGATTTTACTGTATAGTACGTATTTGATGTGCTCGTGTTGCCGGAATTACCAGTATTGCCTGTCGAGCCGCTATTACCGCCAGTATTTCCGCCACTTGTACTTCCAGAGCCTTTTTTGACGATCAATTTTTGACCAACATAGATCATATCACTAGATAATCCATTCCAGCTTTTGATATTTGCGACAGATGTGCCATATTGAGCGGCCAAGGCCCAAAGACTGTCTCCAGATTTTACTGTATGAGTCACATTTTGACTGCTTGTATTTCCTGTGTTGCCGGTATTACCTGAACTTCCACCTGTATTGCCGCCAGTATTTCCGTTATTATTGTTTCCGCCCGTATTACCACCAGTTGCTGGTGTATCATACTGTGTCAAATTGTATGTCGTAATAATATTATTCAATTTTGTATTATAGCTTGGATCTGTTGCATAACGTCCTGTCAGCCATGCAGTGGCATCTCTGTATGAATTGGTATTACTTTTCCATGCACCTGAATAATAATAAACGCCGGATTGAAATGACGTATTTTTCAGCACATAGGCATTATCGCTGAATGATTCTGAATAGGAAGGATATTTTCTAAATGCAGCATTCACCTGAACCCACTGTCCGTTATAGACTTCCCAGGTTTGCATCGTAACTGACTGTCCTTGATAGCTGCCTTTGATTCCAAACAGGTTATGGTTTGGTGCAGCAGATAATGTGCTTCTGCCCCAATCACTTTCAAGAATCGCTTGAGCCATCATCACTGAAGCATACAAATCGTTTGCTGAAGCTACAGAACGAGCATGTCCGGAAATTTCTGCAATAAACGCACTTGGACTAATGCTTCTTGTCGTTGCTGCAAAGGAACGTAAAGATACTTCTGGTAGAGCATCAGCCTCATCTGTAGAAGAATCAGTTGTTTCAGTCAGATCTTCTGTTGTTTCAGTTGTTGTTTCCTCAGTACCTTGAGTTGTTTCTGATGTATTTAATTCTGATGAATCTGTTGTTTCAGTTGTTTCTTCACTTGAAGATGTTTCCTGAGTGTCTTCTGTCATCGAATCGTTAGGGTCAGTCGTCGTTTGTGATTGAACGTCTCCTGTATGTGTAGGTGTCTCTGAGTAACTGATCTGAGCATTTGGTGTTTGTTCTTCCGTTGCTTCTGCAATTTTAGGTGCTGCAATCGGCGCGGCAATCGATGAAACAACGATTGCTGAGCTTAAGACAGTCGTACCTTTTTTCAACTGTTCGGCAGCAAGCTTGTTTTGTTCGGCTTTCCTCCGCTCTTTTCTCGATAGTTTGTACTTCTCCATAGTAAGTCCTCCGAATTTTCTAAAAAAGTATACCTTGAATTATAGTATACCCTTTTTCAGCTGAAAATAGAATATTTTTTTAATATATACTTCTCCGTCCGATCATTTAAATGTTCTTTTTTCCTTTCTTTTTTTGGGATCTTTTACTCATTTTATACCCTAATTTTTTTCTCTGCAAAATCTAGGTCTCAGGTCTGATATCCCTCTTTACCTTAGGCTGATTTTTTTCGCAAAGTCTTGTTATTGACTGCAAAAGAAATTATAGTGAAGAGGAAGTAATCCGATTGGTTAATAAAGTGAGGGGAAAAAGGATGAATAAAGAGCATTTTTTAATTGAATTAAAGATCTATTTGAAACCATTGACGGCACAACAGCAAGCCTTTATCTTAGAAAAATACGATAATATATTTGATGAGCGGCTGGCGAATGGAGAAATGGAAGAAGAAATCGCCAAAGATCTAGGAAAGCCTAGAACGATCGCTGAAGAGATTTTAGAGGAATTTGATATCACTGTTCCTGAAAAGCGATTGGAGCGTGACGGTTGGCAGGAAATTCCACCTGCAACAAGTTATGAGTATTATGAGGAAACAGCGGAGCATCCATATGATCAAGCCTATCAGTCATATGAGCGCCCAAAACATAATGGATTCGTCCGTTTTTGTCAGATATCTGGTGTTATTTTATTAAATTTTCTTTTAATGTTTTGGTTTATATTCAGCTTTGCTATGCTTCTCTTTTCTGGTTGGTTTGCAGCAATTCTTTTCTTGTTTTCTCCAATTCTAGGCGGGATTTCGATTTTTACCGGTTTGAATGATGCATCAATGTTCGAAATGTTTGTTAGTGTCTTTCTTTGCGGTGCAGGTATTATCGGTCTGCTGATCTTAGCGCCATTAACAAGATTTTTCGGCAAAGTATTAAAACGGTATATGCTATGGAATATACGTGTCTTAAGGGGAGATATATGATATGAAAAAGACTACTGCTTTTTTTCTAACGATTGGTGTAGTAACGATGATTATAGGCGGGATCGGCAGTGCAGTTTACTTTAGACGCGCTGAGCAATCCATGACGGATACAAAAAAAGAAAGTTATACCGTTAAGAAGAATGAAAATCTAAAAGAAATCCATTTGTCGCTTGCGGGAAATGCAGAATATTATATCAGTACTGAAAGCACAAATAAAGTTGTGATGAATACACGCAGCTATGCTCCTATTTCAATAAAAAGTGCGCTAAAGGTTGACGAGAAAAATGGACAGCTTCTCATTTCAGCTAATGGAAACAGGGATGAAAAGAAGCTGGGCAGCATGAAATTTGATTTTTTTAGTTTTGACAGAGGATCATCTGTTTCTTTAACGATTCCAGACAATGCTGAACGAATTATCGTTGATGGCAAAGCTTCTGGTAGAATCAACCTTTCAGGAATCAACGCAAAGAATATCACTGTTAAAACTGATAATGCTGATGTTGATGCAAACAGTCTCAATACTGAGAAACTAGCTCTTGAGACAACAAATGGTTACTTAAATGTCTACACAGACGTTCATGCAGATAAAGCTACATTTAAGACAACTAACGGAGATATCAACCTCAATGATTTCGCTGCGTTGAATTGGTCTGCAATCACTACATCCGGCGACATATCTCTAGAATCAGTGAAAGGAACTTCGACTATTGAAACAATGAATGGTGATATCAATGCCAGTAATTTGAAAGGCGAAGCCACTATAAAAAATACAAATGGCAGCTTTGATCTATACGGATCAGACATTCCTAAACTGTTGAATGTTACGACCCAGCGAGGTGATATCAATCTGTACACAGACGAAATCCTTTATGATATTGCGATCCATTCAAAAACACAGTTAGGTGACAGCACGATCTTTGGTAAGGAGCGTTCATCATTTAAACGTGGAAAAGGGTCAAGAGTGTTTGAGCTTCAGTCAAATTCTGGTGATATTTCAATTGAAGGACCTGTTGATTCTGAGGACGATGAATAATCAAATGATTCGCTGAAGGCTGCTTTAGAGCTTAAAAAGTTCTAAAGCAGCCTTCATTTTTCTTGTTCTAAGCTGTGTTCTTAATTGTTTGATGTTATAATGAGCATTACGTATATGAGAAAGGATTTTTTATGAAAAACAAATTATATTATCAGTTTGCCGGCAGCTGCTTTTTAGTTGTCTTTATGTTTTTAGGCTATGTTGTTCGATTTTATCCGATGTGGCTAAATGGATTCGACCAAGCGATCACAGCTATTGTACGCGCTCCATATCCCTCAATGAATCAATTCTTTATTTGGTATACAAAATTTGCTGATCCATTGACTGTTGGTATTTTAGCTTTGGCAATCGGATTTATTTTAGCTAGAGGGAAATATTATGCAGAAGCGCTTTGGCTTTTGATCAATACAGGAGGAGTGGCTGGAATTCTAAATCCGCTGATCAAGCTTGTTTTCATGCGCCCACGTCCAACCTTAGATCATTTAGTATCAGAACACAGCTATAGCTTCCCCAGCGGTCATTCGACTGGAAGCATGCTTCTTTACGGAACACTTATTTTTCTACTTCCTCAATTTATCAAGAACAAGAAGCTTTGTTTGATCTTGCAAATTCTGTTAGGAATCGGTATCTTATTGATTGGGATCAGCCGGATTTATGTCGGCGTTCATTTCCCGAGTGATGTGTTAGGCGGATTCTGTTTTGGTTTAGCTTGGTTATTGATGACGTACCCAATTTATCTAGAAAAGCGATTCGTTTGGCGTTTTAAAAATAAACAGCAATAGAAAGAAGAAAAGTTATGTCTGATTTTTTATATACAGAAGATCCAAATAAACGTTACCACACTTGGAATTATGCCTTGCGTCAGCAGTTTGGCGGAAAAATCTTTAAGGTTCCTTTAGACGGCGGCTTCGACTGTCCTAATCGTGATGGCACTGTTGCTAAAGGTGGTTGTACATTTTGCAGCGTTTCTGGTTCTGGTGACATGATCGTGGCTCCACAAGATCCTTTACCGATCCAATTTCAAAAAGAAATTCAAATGATGCATAAAAAATGGCCTCAAGTGGCACAATATATTGTTTATTTCCAAAATTTCACGAATACTCACGCACCTGTTGAAGTGATCCGCCATCGCTTTGAACAAGTGGTCAATGAAAAAGGTGTTGTTGGTATTTCGATCGGTACTCGTCCTGATTGTCTTCCTGATGATGTTGTAGATTATCTAGCAGAGTTAAATCAGCGTTATTATGTTTGGGTAGAGCTGGGTCTGCAGACCACTTACGAAGGAACTAGTACTATGATCAATCGTGCTCATGACTATCAGACCTATCTAGATGGCGTAGCAAAATTACGGAAACATAACATCCGTGTTTGCACACATTTGATCAATGGTTTGCCTGGAGAATCGATGGAAATGATGAAAGAAAATGTGCGACGAACGATTCTTGACTCAGACATTCAAGGCATCAAACTTCACTTGCTTCACTTAATGACAAATACACGGATGCTAAGAGACTACCATGAAGGCAGGCTTCAATTGATGAGCAAAGAGGACTATGTTTCTGTGATCTGCGACCAATTGGAAATGATCCCACCAGAAATCGTGATCCATCGGTTAACGGGAGATGCGCCTTCTGACTCTCTAGTTGGCCCGATGTGGAGCTTGAAAAAATGGGAAGTTTTGAATGCTATCGATGATGAAATGAAACAACGCGGTACTTTTCAGGGGAGTCACAACGTTCGTATAGAAAAAGAGGTGTGTCATTAATGCTGCAAACAGCACTGCATTTTAGTCATACATTGTTGAAAGAAGTCATTAAAGAAGGAGATTCTGTGGTCGATGCTACAATGGGCAATGGTAATGACACAGCCTTCTTGGCAGAGCTTGTCGGAACAAAAGGAGATGTCTATGCTTTCGATGTTCAAGAACAAGCACTAACTGCCACCGCTAAAAAATTAACTGATGCAAATTTGACAAAGCAAGTCCAACTGTTTCATCAAGGTCATGAAACGATTGAAACCGTACTTGCTAAAGAAACATTGATCACAGCTGCCATTTTCAATCTTGGCTATCTTCCCAAAAGTGATAAAACGATCATTACAACACCAGATACAACAAAACAAGCACTAGATGCACTGCTTCCAAGATTGATACCAAAGGGAAGGATCGTCTTAGTTGTTTATTATGGACATGATGGTGGAGAGGCTGAATTAGAATTAGTTCAGGAGTATTGCCAAAATTTGCCGCAAGAACATTACAGTGTATTGACCTATCAATTCATCAATCAACGTAACAATCCACCGATTTTATTTTGTATTGAGAAAAAGTAGACCATCTATCTCAATATGATTTTCTGATCTGATATTGCTTTTAACATTTTATCTAGATTGCCTTTCCTTCCCTCCTATTCTTTGGTACAATTAATGTCTATCAAAAAAATGGAGTGATTATTTGAATAATAATATGAAAAGGAAAGCTTACCGTAATACACCGGCTTTCGTGATGTTGGCATGGGGATCATTTTTATTCTTTGCGGTCCTTATTCTTGTTGGGTTGTACACATTAAAAGAACCATTGATGGTAAAAGGTTATTACTTGATGGGGTCAGTTGGATTGATTTCTTCATCCTTCACACTTTCTAAAGTAATCAGAGACAATCAAGAAGATGAAGAACGCTATAACAAAATGTTTAGAGTTCAAGATGATATTGAAGATTAAGACTATAGTCAACTAAGATCTTTAACTAGATATCTTCACATGATTCAAAAAATAAAACCTGCCTGATTTTAGTCATTATGCTAAAACCAGGTAGGCTTTTTATCTATTTATTTCACGATCAAAATCTTATTCAAAAACAAATTGATTATGGTAAAGCTCTGCATAAAAACCATCTTGTTCTAATAATTCACGATGATTTCCTTCTTCAATGACCTCACCATTTTTCAACACTACAATACGGTCAGCATTTAAAATTGTTTTCAATCGGTGCGCAATAACAAAGCTGGTTCTCCCTTTGATTGCTTCATCCATCGCTTTTTGAATTTTCGCTTCTGTCACAGTATCTACATTACTCGTTGCTTCATCCAGGATCAATAATGCCGGATCTGTGATGATCGTACGAGCGATACTGATCAATTGTTTTTGACCGGTACTAAAGACATTATTTTCTTCTGTTATTTCAGTATCATAGCCTTTTTCCAAAGCCATGATGAACTCATGGATATTCGCTTGCTTCGCTGCAGCAACGATCTCTTCATCCGTTGCATCCGGTTTTCCGAACGCGATATTTGCTCGGATCGTACCAGAGAATAACACTGAATCTTGTAGAACGATCCCAACATGTGAACGTAAACTATCTAGATCGATTTCACGAATATCTGTGCCGTCAAAAGTAACTGACCCACTATCGACATCATAAAAACGATTCAACAAGTTCATGATCGTTGTCTTTCCAGAACCTGTCGGACCTACTAATGCAACCATTTCACCTTTGCTTACATTGATCGAAACATTTTTTAAAATAGGAATCTCAGGATCGTACCCGAAATCAACCTGATTCAAAGCAACAGAATCACTAACACCTGAAATTTCCTTGCCGTCTTTAGGATTGATTTCATCCGGCTCGTCAAACATTTCATTTAAGCGTCTTGCACCAGTGATCGCTAACTGGATCATGCTATATCCTGAAGATATTTGCATCAATGGTTGATAATATTGCTGAGAGTATTGAACGAAGGTAACTACTAAACCTAAAGCAACTGTCTTTTCCAAATCTCCATTCAATGCTAACCAGCCGCCAAAGAAAATCACGATGGCCGTATTAACAAGAGACATTCCCTGCATCATCGGAAATAATAATCCTGAGTAAACTTGCCCTTTAAAGGTTGCTTTACGAACTGTCTCATTGTGTTCAAGAAAACCATCGATGGTTTCTTCTTGCAAGCCGTTGGTGATGATCACACGTTGACCGCTGATTTTTTCATCCATATACCCATTTAGCTTACCAACTTCATCTTGTTGAATATCGACATATTTACGCGCTTTGCTGATAACAACTACCGCAATCAAAATCGCAACAGGTGTAGAAGCGATCGTCGCCCAAGCAAGTTGAACGTTTTGGCGGAACATCATGATCAAAATCCCAACAAATAATGCCGCATTCGTCAAAACCTGCAATAACGCTTGATTCAAGCTATTTTGAATATTATCTAAATCACTGGTAAAACGACTTAAGATTTCGCCATCCTGATGGGAATCAAAAAAGCGGATCGTCAATTTTTCTAATTTATTGAATAAACCAATTCGCATACGATTCGTTGACTTTCCAACGACCTGTGTAAACAGAATACTGTAAATAAAATTCGCAGCACTAGTCAATACATAGAATATCAATAGCTTCCAAATAATTTCGATAAACTTGCTTTTATCATCCGTTCCCTGCATCAAGGCTCCTACATAATTTGCCAGCTCTTGAATCGCTTCACCGACAAACTGCGGAGCTTTAACTTGCAAGTAAGTTGCTATGATGATCGTCACAAAAATAAAGAAGAAGGAGATCTTATAACGTTTTAAATAGTGAAAAAAGAATTTACTTGCTCTTACTAAATCAGTCATTCTTAATCCTCCTCCCCTTTTTGTGTTTCATAGATTTCTTGATAAATCGCATTTGTTTTAGCTAATTCTTCATGCGTTCCTTCGCCGACTAGCTGTCCTTTGTCTAATACTAAAATACGGTCAGCATGAACAACGGAAGAAATCTTTTGCGCGATTACAATTGTTGTCGTATCTTTTAAGTCATTATCTAATGCTTCTCTGACCAAACGTTCAGAGCGAGCATCTAGTGCACTGGTACTATCATCCAAAATCAAAATCTTTGGCTCTCCAATGACACCTCGTGATATCGACAAGCGTTGTTTTTGCCCGCCGGAAAAATTATTACTTCGCTCAGCAACAGGCGCTTCGTATTGTAATGCCAGCTTTTCAATAAATTCTTTTGCCTGAGCAATTTCAGCTGCACGGGTCATGTCTGCCTCATCAGCATCTTTTTTCCCTTGACGTAAGTTTTGTGAAATCGTTCCAGAAAACAGGATAGCTTTTTGCAAGACAAAGGAAACCGTTTTACGAAGACTTTGTTCATTGACCTCTTTTAAATCCACACCGCCAACTTCAACAGTTCCTTCTGAAGGATCGAATAGTCGTGGAATCAATTGCGCTAATGTCGATTTACCAGCACCTGTTGCTCCAACGATTCCAATCATTTCACCTGGTTTGATCAAGAATGAAACATCTTTCAACGTATCGGATTCATCGCCAGGATAACGGAAGCTAACATGGTCAAATACAACACTGCCATCCAACTCTTGTTCTGGTACTTCTTTATAAGTAAGTGCTGGTACAGTGTCCATGACTTCTTTGATCCGTTTGATCGAAACAGCTGCACGTGACGTCATCATCATCATCATCCCGCCGATAATGATCGCCATCATGATCTGCATCAAATAGCTCATAAATGAAGCAATACCGCCAATAACGGTCGGATCATCTTTCACAAGATCACTCACTAAAAAGATCGATCCAGCAACTGCTAAATTCGCAGCCAGCATAAATGACGGGATCATCACAGAAAATAGTGTACCGACAATCAAATTGTGTGTGGTCAGTTCATCACTGACTTTACTAAAACGGTCCAATTCATTTTTTTCCTGAACAAAGGATTTAACGACACGAATGCCTAGAAGGTTCTCTTTTGCTAACCCATTCACTTTGTCGATCAAGGTTTGAATGATCATAAAGTGTTTGCCCATTTGAGAAAATGACAATGCAGTGATAATAAATACCGCTACAACTAGTAAAATAATGACCCACCACAATTGTGGTAATGTTGTCATTGCCAAAATAAAGCTGCCAATAAATAAAAACGGGATCCTGAACAATGATTGTAAAGCGATCATGATCACATTTTGAATCTGAGTCACATCATTCGTTAAACGAACAACTAAATTTCCAGCTGAAAATTCTTCGATATTTCCAAATGAAAAGGTTTGGATTTTACGAAAGGTCGCTTCACGAATATCCGCACTCACACCTTGAGCAACTTTAGCTGAAAAAATCGTGTTGAAAACACCTGCAACCAACCCTAACCCTGCAATACCGATCAGATATAATCCTAGTTCCTTAATTTGTCCTTTATCATCTTTTATAATTGCTTCTAACACTTGCTGTAATAGTTTGGGCTGCCACAACGCCGACATAACCATGATAATAACTGTAATCAAAGCTATGGAAACTTCCAACTTGTACTTTTTGACGTGTTCCATAATAATACTCACGTAATCCCCAACTTCCTTTATAAAACTAACCTAATCAATACATAGTCTACCTTTAAGTGTGCATTTAGTGTTATGATATGAAATAAGTAAATGAGCGAGACACGGACACATCACGATATTCCTCTAATTTAACACTGTAAAATTAGGTTGCATACCAATGTACCATTTTTAGCAGTGGAATTCAAGGAGTTCGCTTAGATTTTTTAATAGAAGGATGAGAAAAATGGAGTCAAAATTATCAAAAGATAAAATCATTGAAGCTGCTTTTGAATTATTGGAGGAAATCCCTGAAATAGACAAGCTTTCAATGCGCAAAGTAGCAAAAAAATTAGGTGTTCAAGCCCCTGCTATCTACTGGCATGTAGAAAATAAACAGGCTTTATTACAAAGTATGGCTGAGGAAATCGAAAATCATTTTGTCCCTCCTAAACCTCAAAAAAATTGGAAAGAAGCAATCTACGCTTACATGGAAAATTACTATGAGCTCTATCAACAATATCCTTGTGCTTTAGAAATAGAGATATTGACGATTCCATCTTATCCTAGTCGTTTAAAGAATTTGGATGGCATGTTGGGTATCCTCAAAGAAGCAGGTTTTTCTATTGAGCTTAGTTATATGACTGTGACATCTATGCAGCATCTATTATTTGGTATGCTGCTAGATTCAACTGAAGAACAAAAATTATACAATAAAGTCATCGCAGGTGATGATTACTTAAAACGTCAGATCATCTTAATGAAGCAGTATGTCCAAGAGCAAGAATTGAACAATATCCGTGAGAGCATTGATTATCGACGAACTGAAAAACAAAAAGATTTCTTTATGAAAACGTTGCGTGTTTTTTTAAACGGACTAGATCCGTTGATTTAAAAAAAGCTTAGACAAAAGTCTAAGCTTTTTTTTCAGATTCAATTGGCAACCAAGCCAATACTCGTTGGATCCATTGATCCCAGAAAATCCAGTCATGGTTTCCCGGTCCTGTTTCAAATGTATGCTCAAGGTCATGCTCACTCAATGCCTTAGCCATCATTTTATTTCCATATAAAAGTGGATCATCTTCTCCACAGCAAAGAAAAATTTTTGGTGCTTCTTTCTTATCTGCAACTAATTGTTTCAATAAAAACATTGGGTCATTGATAGATCCTTGCATTTCTTCTAACGGACCAAAAATACCTTCCCAATATTTTTTTCCTTTGAGTGCTAATAGATCTTCTGGCCGATCCGCAAGATTGACTGCTCCAGATAAGGAAGCGACGGCGACAAAATTTTCGGGTTTTGCCAACCCTAATTTCAACGCACCATACCCGCCCATCGACAAACCTGCCGCGAAGGTTTTCTCTCTTTTTTTTGTTAACTGAGGAAATAATTCATGACAAATTTTCGGTAATTCCTCAGAAATAAACGACCAATAGTTCATATCATATGTCGTATCTGTGTACCAACCTAAATCTGTGGACGGCATGATCACAGCCAAGCCTAGATCAGCTACGTAACGCTCGATCGATGTACGTCGTTCCCAAACGCTATGATTTCCACCCATTCCATGCAGTAAATACAAAACTGGAACGTCAGATAAACTGCCTTTTGTTGCTGTTCCTATTTTTTTCTCTGTTTTCTGTGGTAAAACGATGTTTAATGATACTTCCATTTCCAATATATTGGAATAAACATTTGCTTGCAAAAAAGCCATCCAGCATCCCTCATTTTCATTTTCTTCTATTGTAGCACTATTTTTGATTAAATGAGAAGCAGCAACAAAAAATAAGGACCTAGCCAAATCTCTTTGACTAGGTCCTAGGGGAGGAGTTAACAATGAAAAAATGTTTGTTATAAGTTGTTTTGTGTTGGTATACATCTATCATACAAATCAATTATGACTTTTCTTTGTTCAATGTTTGCTTTCTTCAAGAGTTTTTTATAAAGAATCAATTATTAGTGGACGTAACTCTTAGTAAATTCAAGCCTAAGCCAATATAAATACATCCAGCAATTTTATTTGCCACTTTTCTCATATGATCATTTTTATTAAGCAGTCCTACAAAAAAAGAAGCACCGTAAGCAACTGCTAAACTCCAAATCGTGCTTGTACATACGAAAGTGATTCCTAAAATCAAAAATGGTAAAGAACCTGACTGAGCATTCGCATCCACATATTGAGGCAATAACGAGAGAAAAAATAATGCTACTTTAGGATTCAATACATTCGTTAGCAAACCTTGTTTGTACACCTGCCAATCGGTTGTCGTTTGCTCTTCTTTTGTGTCTACTAACGATTCTTTTTTTAAGATCGAGGAAATGCCTAAATAGATCAAATAGCCAGCACCAAGCCACTTCATACTATTAAAAGCAATCGCCGAAGTCATCAAAATAGCTGACAATCCTATAGCAGCTAAAATAGTATGTACAAAAATCCCCGATGAAATACCAAAAACAGAAATGATTCCTTGCCGCTTACTGCCAAGCGTTGATCTACTCAAAATGTAAATCGTATCAGAACCTGGAATCAAATTTAATAAAATAGCTGAGATAATGAACGCACCAAAATTAATAATTCCCATACATGTATCACTCCTTTTGGACAGTATAACAAAAAATTTGCTACTTTATAAAGTAAAAAATAAGAGTCCAGAACAAAACTAAAAAAACAGTTTTTTCCCAAACTCTTATTCTTACTTTTACTTAAACTACTTTTTCTTCACGAGTGCATTCAAGACCATCGCGGCTATGATCAAGCCAATTCCTACAATATAAACATTATGAAGACCAGCATACAACATGCCACGTAATGGTTCCAATAATTCTGCTGAAATCGTATTCGCTGTATGAGGATTCACTAACTTATTCATCACATCAGGATCAACATCTAGCGAACTTTTAGCAAGCTCTGATGTCGTTACTGCATTGATGATCACACCAAAAATAGACACCATCAACGTTTGCCCAATTGTTCTAACAAGAGTATTGAATGAAGTTGCTACACCTACCTCAGAAGGATCTACGCTACTTTGAGCATTGACTGTTGTTGTAGTGATCGTAATCCCAAAACCGATCCCTAATACCGAAGAAATAGCAAAGAACCAGATAAATGAAATCGATACAGGAACCAATACTAAGAAAATACCACCTAGTAATGTGATCGTTAATCCGATCGTCAATACTTTTTTAGTCGTGTGTTTTTCCATCAATGAACTTGCAATAAACGAACCAACCATCCATAAAATCGACATCGGGGCTAAAACAAGTCCACCAAGACCTGCACTTTTACCTAAGACGCCCTGCATCCACATCGGAATATACACTTCTACTCCCATCAAAAATCCACTGATCAAAGCAGCTACGATATTCACAATAACGAACGTAGAATTTTTAAATAATTTTAGATCGATCACTGGATCTTTGGCTCTTTTTTCAACAAAAATGAAGCTAATAACGAATAAAATAGACGCACCTAAACAAAGAAAGACGTTCAGACCAAAACCATTATCACCGATCAATTGAAAGCCCAATAGTAAGGTCAATAAGACCAGCATCAGCTGAACACTGCCAAGTATGTCCATTGGTACTTTGTTTTGCTCTCTTTTTGGCTCAACTAAGAAGTAAGCGATCAAACCTAACAAGACAAGGCCGATCGGAACATTGATGAAAAAGATCCAATGCCAGCCAACGGTATCAACGATAAAACCACCAGCAAGCGGACCAAAAATACTGGCGATTCCCCAGGCAGCACTATTCAATCCCAACATTTTTGCTCGTTTATCAATAGAATAAATGTCTGCAAGAATCGTCAAAGCAACGGGCATGATCGCTCCTGCACCAATTCCCTGAATTGCTCTAGCAATGATCAATGTCAGCATGTTTTGAGCCAAACCACAAAGTGACGAACCAATAATAAAAATAATAATTCCTATCATAAAAATCGGTTTTCGACCAATTTTATCTGCTAATTTCCCATAAATCGGTGTTAACATAGCATTAGTTAACAAATAAATAGAAAAAACCCAATTCATGATTTCCATACCATGTAATGATCCCACGATCGTCGGCATCGCTGTTGAAACGATCGTGCCTTCGATCGCAGTCATAAAGGTTGCAACGAACACACTGATCGTTACAAGTTTGACGTTTGTTTCTCTTTTCATATATCTCCATCCTTTTATCTAAATAATGTTCATTCCCCTATTATGTGACAGTTAATTTTACTACTGCTTATGTAGCTTTATAAAACAATGTTTTTCCACTGTTTGTTAGAGTATCTATTCTTGCAATGTTGCTTATATAGCTAAACTAATAACTTGTGAATAAATATAGATTCGATGTGGTTTTCGTGTTCTTTTCTTTTGTTTCAGCTTCGGTCATCTTAAGGATTCCTTCACTCTCATTGTTTCCAAATACTGCTCAGCATCACTCTGGCTGTTTTAGTTAAATTACTGTTTGAACCCTTGAGTTTATTAGTTTTGTTCATGATCCTTGTTCGTGATTCACTAGTAAGGTGACTTCGCTCCCTTGATCGCCAAGTATTGCTCGATTTCTACTCTGGCTGCTTTAGTTGGGTTAACCGCTTGAAAATTTAGGTTTATTAGGTTTGTTCCATGATTCTTGTTCGTGGTTCACTAGTAAGGTGACTTCGCTCCCGTTGGTCGCCAAGTACTGCTCAGCATCCGCTCTGGCAAAGCCAGTCGCGGTGGTTCGCAGCAAAACAGCGCCACTAATTTTCATTAGTAGCGCCGCCTCTGTTACTCACCTAAACTTGCTTTGATTGCTTCGACTTTGTCTGTCTGCTCCCAAGGTAGTTCGATATCTGTACGACCAAAATGACCATATGCTGCTGTTTGTTTGTAAATTGGACGGCGTAAATCAAGCATTTCAATGATTCCTGCCGGACGTAGATCAAAGTTTTCTCTTACTGCTTTGATCAATTTACTTTCTGGTACACTGCTGGTACCAAAGGTATTGATTGAAATTGACACCGGTTGTGCTACGCCTATTGCGTATGCTAATTGAACTTCTGCTTTTTCTGCTAAACCAGCAGCAACAATATTTTTTGCAATATAGCGAGCTGCATAGCTTGCTGAGCGATCGACTTTTGTTGCATCTTTTCCAGAAAAAGCACCGCCGCCGTGACGCGCATAACCTCCGTAAGTATCAACGATGATTTTCCGTCCAGTCAAGCCGGCATCTCCTTGAGGTCCGCCAATAACAAAGCGGCCAGTCGGATTGATAAAATATTTTGTTTCTTCATCTAATAATTCAGCTGGGATCACATGTTCGATTACGAGTGATTTCACATCATCTTGAATTTGCTCCAGCGTTGTATCTTCATCATGCTGTGTGCTGATCACTACAGTGTCCACACGCTGAGGTTTTCCCTCTTCATCATATTCTACTGTTACTTGTGATTTCGCATCAGGTCGTAAGTAAGGTAATATTTCTTCTTTACGTAACTCCGAAAGACGGCGAACTAATTGATGACTCAATGAAATAGGTAAAGGCATCAACTCCGGTGTTTCGTTGACTGCAAAGCCAAACATCAACCCTTGATCTCCAGCACCAATGTCATCTTTTGTATCTTTGTCTCCACGAGTTTCGAGCGCATCATCCACACCTTGAGCGATATCCGGTGATTGTTCATCAATGGCAACAAGAACTGCTACTGTATCTCCATCAAAACCGTATTTTGCTCGAGTATAGCCAATATCTTTTAATGTTTGTCGAACGATTTTTTGAATATCAACATAAGCTGTTGTCGATATTTCTCCAAAAACTAAAACCAAACCTGTTGTTACACTTGTTTCGCACGCGACACGTGCTTGTGGGTCCTGCTCTAAAATCGCATCCAAGATCGCGTCACTTACTTGATCGGCTACTTTGTCCGGATGTCCTTCTGAAACGGACTCTGATGTAAATAAATGTCTCTCTGTCATAATGTATTCCCCCTAGTTATATTCGGTTACAAGGCATCTTTATTTAGGTGATCGAAGCATCACATATGCTCTCAACCAGCGCTAAATAAATCCTTTCGGGAACTTGTAACATTCCCAGTATAACAGATATCAAAAGAAAAAACTTGCTTTTTAACTGACTTTTTTTCTCAACAAAAAACATCTGGCATTCGTTGGAATATCAGATGTTTTTCAATAACTATTTTACTCGTTGAAGTTTATGGAGAGGCAGTACTCTCATTTCGACTTTCCCAATGATTTCTTTTTCATCCACCAGCTGATAATAACGGCTATCAGTCGCATATGGTCGATTATCTCCCAAAACGAGGTACTTCCCTTGTGGAATCGTTGGGCTTCCAGTTAATGCCTTTAGCGTAAAATCTTCTGTATAAAGCATTCCGTCTTGTTCAAATTGTTTTTTATACTCACCGATAAAGGCTTCATCTTTTTCCTGCTCATTGATAAATAGCTGTCCATTCTTATAGTATAAACTTTCACCTGGTCGTCCGATAATTCTGCGGATCGATTTCTCTTTTGACTTCGGTACTTTAAGATAAACCAGATCAAACCGTTTCACTTTAGCTAATTTATTCACCACCACAACTTCTCCATCTTCTAACGTTGCACTCATAGAATAGCCTTCTACTCTAGCAAGGGAAAAAGTAAAAAGTGACAATGTATATAAGACGCCTATCGTCACCAAAAGAGTCAACACTATTTCCACAAAAAGAAGCTTTATTTTTCTAAGCCTTCTTTTTCTCTTGTTGATTTTCTTTTTTTTATGTTTGACAGGTCGAACCTGCTTTTTTTTCGACTTTCCAGTTTTTGATGCTTGCGGCTTTTTGACAGCAGCTGGTTTTCTTTGTTCTGACTTCTTTTTGACTGCTCGATTCTTTGGTTTGTGAGTGGTCTTTTTCATGAAATCACCAGACTATTTTTTATTTACCAACGCATTTTTATTGATATTGAAGTAACGGACAACATCCTCATGATTCTTCTTGATCGCCTCCAAATCAGTTTCAAACTCATTTAGTAGTGTTTCATTTTTAAAGAAATCATTCGGCTGAGAAGATAAATTGATTCCTAACTCTTTCATCGACTTATAGTACTTGTTCAATTTCTTTTGTCCTGTCTCGCTATTTCGAATCGTTGCTTTATAAATACCATAGCTCGAGAATTGTCCTGCTAATAGTTTGATATTTTTACCTGATTTCACATCATTTTCAGTAGTCTTGGCCGTTTTTAACTCATTTTCCAGATTATCCATCAAATAGTACCCTTGAACAACAGCTTTAGAATCTTTCTGGCTTAAATGCATTGCCTGATAATATAAAGAATAACCAGCGGCTATACTAAAAACTAAAAAGAGTATACTTAAAGAAATTCCCCAATTGCGCTGCTTCTTACTCTTCTTCACCAGCTCTCTGATGTTGCGTTTCTTTTGTTTTTGTTTTTTCTTACGAACTTTTCTTCTCTTTAGTTTCTTTAGAGCCTTTTTCGTTTGAGCCATCAGATAAAAAGAGATACCTGAAAATACTAACCCGATACTGGCTAGAGACAAAGAAATAATAAAAAACCAATCTAATACCGTCATTTCTTTCCCTCCTCACTTTCTCCATTTTTAGTTATTTTCTAGGTTTCTTTTTTCTTGCCTGTTTTTTCTTCGCTTGTTTCTTTTTGCTGATGGTTCTGATCACTACGAAGATGATCACTGCTAGCGCAACAATTCCGCCAACGATGCCGGCAATCAATTGCCAGTTAAAGGTTTGGACATCTTCCAATCCAGCATCCTGATTATTGAATTTGTCTGCTTCTTCATCTGTAATCTTGAACTTCTCATCCCAGTTCCATTTTCTATCACCAGAAGTTACTAGGATTTTGGCACGATAATTTCCAGCAACCATTCGATCGCCTTCCATACTTACAGGAAAATTGATCAATGAATTCGGCGCCATTCTCATACCTGAACGTTTTGTTTCATACAGTACTTCATCACTATCTTCTTTCATGATTTGAACTTGCGTCGTCATGTTTTCTAAATACGCGGGTTCAACATTTGAGAAGTTAACAAAAAATGTATTTCTAAAATTATTTAGATCTGCATACACTTTATTCAATTCTAGATTTGGTAGTACTTCTTTATCTGTTTCCGTTAGAATCATCCCAATTACATAGGCGTATTTATTAATAACTCCAGTTTTTTTCGGTTCACTTTTATTTTCTTTGTCAACTTTTTGAAGCTGAATACCACCAGCGATCATCCCATCATAAGATGCTTCTGGCATATTGATTGCTATGTCGATATCTTGTTCACTTTTTGCTGGTATTTTCACTGTTTCTGGTGCTGAAACAATCTCTTCAAAATCATACTTCAACGACTTATCTTTCTTGATCGTCGTTGGTCCGTATTCCACTACTCCATTCGCATTCGTCTTTGTTCCATTCAGTTTTACAGAAACTTCGATTTCTTCGGCAGCTAAATTTTTGATTTTGATCTTTACCGTTTGTTTTTGTCCAGGAGTCATTCTTAAGTCAAAATATCCTGCACCAGTGTCTCTTTGGTTATCAGGCTTGATTGCTTCATATGTAAATCCAGTTGCGTTCCCGCTACTGCTATCTTCTGCATAGGCTTTGATCGGCAGAAGTGTTGCTATGATAATTGTTACTAGTAAAAATAATAGCTTCTTTTTCTTCATCGATATCCCTCTCTTTAAAAAGGCAGAGACAGAAGTTTTAGTTGCTTCTGTCTCGCCATTCATTTGAAACATGACTAGCTAAAAGTCTGTGTTATAATCCAGCTTAATTCGGTTGAATTATAATACTTCAGCGATTGACCAAGTGATTTCAGCTGTGTATGTGTCAGCTAGTAAAATGTTTGTGTTTGGTACAGTCAATTTAACAGAGTCAGCTGTTGTATCAGCAGTTCCGTCACCATATTGACCAAATTCGATTGTGTAAGTTCCGATACCTTTAGAAGCATCTGAGTTTGTTAATACTGGTACTGAAGCACCAGCGCCTGTTCCAGCTGCATCAGCTGCTAATTGGAATCCTGCAACAGTAGTTGCTGGCCATTGTGCTGCTGGATCTGCAGAAGTGATTGCTGCATTTGAGTAATCGATTGTAGCACCTTTCAAGAAAGTACCGGCAGTTCCGTTTGCTTCAAATTGTTTAGTCAATTGTGCACTTACTGTGTATTTATGGTTTGCAGTACCACGTACATCTGTGAATTGTACGAAGTTCCCACGAGTGATATCACCATCAGCATTTTTTGTTGGGATAGCTGCTGCGAAGTACTCAGGGTTAGATGCGAAAGCTTTTACTTTATCAGTACCAAAATTTAATTCAGTTACTGCATCGATACTGAATGAACCACGATCTGGGTTAACGATGATTGGCTCTTTAGGATCTACGATTGGTTTTTCAGGATCTTCCGGGTCAACTACGTCTTTAGGATCGTTGTCTTCTGTAAATGTCATTGTTCCTTTTGCTGCTTGAGATTTTGCTTCAGCGTTTGCTCCTGCTGGTAAAGCTAAGCCTGCTGCTACTACTGCTAATAATGCTACTGAACATAATGTTTTTGTTTTCATGTGTGTTTCCTCCTAGTATTGTATGTTTGTGTGTGTTTTTATTTATGGCAACTCGGCTAATATCCAAGTTAACACCGTAGTGTAAGGTACCGGATCAACAACTGTTGTTCCTGGTATTGACAATGAAACTGCTTTGTTTTGATAGACAGGCTTTTGATCAAAAACAGGATCAAGTACTGCTTGTCCGTCTTTGTCTAGTCTTGGTTCCAGCGTATTCTTTTGGTTCGCCTTATTTTCTTCAGAAGCTCCGAAGGAAATCGTCCAAGTCCCGCTGCCTTGTCCCGTATTCGCTTGCGCTAAGTTATACGAAGCGCCAACATTGTCTATGTTGATGATTTCTTTTGATAGTTGAGGCGCTTCACTAAGATCCTTGGTCGAACTTACCCAAGATTTATCCAGCGAAAGCATAGCCCCTTTGATTTCTTTGTTTTTGGCATCATTGTTTGTAAACTGCATTTCTTGACGAAGCTGCAGTGTCCAACCCGTTGGTTTTTGTCTCAAGTCTGTGACTTGAACAAAATTACCTCTAGCCTTTGTTGCTCCAAAGAAATTTTGCGCATTTGCATAATAGACTTCATCTTTATCAGAAATTTTGTTCTGATAGAAATCTAATTTTGGTACAAAATCAATTCGCAAATCCCCTGTAAGTTGAGGGGTTTCTCCTGGATCGACAATCTCACCAGGTTTTTCAGGATCCACAATATTCTGAGGATATTCTCCTTCAAACTTGATCGTTCCAGGTCCGCTGATCGATTCTGTTTCAGCATAAGCAGCATTAGATACACCCGCTAATGAAGCAACTACAGTCAGCGGTACAATGAGAGCTTGAATCAGTAATCGTTTTTTCCTCATTGTTTATCCCGCCCTTCGTTATCTTTCTTACGTTTCCATAAGAATAGAAGTAATCCTATAACGATCAAAGCCGCTCCGGTAAAAACAAGACTAGTTTTTACCATCTCACCTGTACTTGGATAACGTCCAACAGGTTTTACCACTTTAGGTTCACTTGTTGAAGGCTCTGGTACAGATGATGGTTCTGTCGTTGATGAAGGTGGCGTAGTACTTGTCGGTTCTGTTGAAGAACTATCTTCATAAAAGCTGATAACACCGTCCGTTTTCAATTCTCCTCCATTGGCATTGGCCGCAGCATTCAATGGATAAACGACTGCTAACGTCAATACAAAAGCAAAGGAGATGATCATATACTTGATTCTTTTTTTCATTGATTAAAAATCTCCTTTACTCTTATGGAGTATCTCCAAGTTCCCAAAGGATCTCGCCTTGATACGTACCAAGTGCTTTCACATCTTGAGCAGATGCTTCAAACTTGAAGCCGTCACCGGAAGCAGACCACGTATCACTAATATTATAGGTCGTTTCAGCGGTAGAAGCATTGGCGTCTTGGGTCATAATATCCTGAGCGCCGCCGTTCAATGTGATTTCATTATTGTTATAGACATACTTCAAAGCCCCATCCAATGTATACGCTGGAACATCCGGATCAGTGCTTGTCATAGGTGTTGTCAATTTCGCAGTCAAAGTCCAGCCTTTTTTATTTGCTCGGCTATCTTTAACAACTAAATCCGCTCCATGATGTTCAGCTGAATTGATCCTTGTTGTTTTTCCTTGATACTTTGCACTTCCAAAATCGATTTCTGTCGGAGCAGAAGCTAGTTCAAGTACACCGAAAACGGTTCCTCCAGGGCTATCTGCTTTTTGAGAAGTCGCTGTATAAGTTTCATGTGTCGCATCCGGATCATTTGGTCCTTCAACAAATGGCGTTTCTCTTGGTGAGTCACCAACCACCGTTGCAGTATTACTGATCACGGTTCCAACGGCTGAAGAAGCAACAGTTGCTTTGAATGTGATAACAGAAGAATCTCCAGTTGCTAAATCACCTAATTTGACTGTCAACACTCTTGAATCTGGGTCATAAGAGTAATCATTTGGTGTTTCAGCGGTTACTCCATCAATCTTGATTTCAGCTGTTGCCGGATCAAAATCTAACCCCGCAGGTAATGTGTCTGTTACAAGCGCATTTTTCCAAAGTGTCGTGTATGATGCTTCCTTATTGTTCTTAGCGGTCAACGTATAAGTCAAAGTATCTCCGACTTGTGTCGTCGCTCCGCCGGAAGAAACAACTGTTTTTTCGATTGATGGTTTATCAGGAAGAACATCCTCTACAGTATACTTCGTTGCAGCTTTAAATGTCGCATCACGATAAGTCATGTCTGATGCCGGATTGATATTACCAGTATCAGTATTCGTAGAAGGGGCTGCTGGATTGAGTGTTTCAGTGATTTTTGCAGCGTTATCTTCTAAGAAGATTTGTATGACATCGTCTTTTTCTAAATAATGGGGTAGATTGTACGTCCATGTGCCATCATCATTTACAAGTCCAACTGTTGATTGGCGAACGCCATTGATATCAAGGTAAATTTTTGCTTTTGGTTCCGCACCTTCACCAATCAATTGCTTCATTCCGTTATTTGCTTTACCGCCGGTTACGGTCGCAGGTTCCGGTGGAGTAACATCCAATACAGTTGTTACTGGATCTGTTTCAGAAATCCACGGTCCTCTAACTGCATGAGCTTTGATATCTTTTCCTGCTGTATTGAATCTTGTATCAGTCATTACAGCATACCCTTGTGCATTTGTATCGATCGTATGAACATCACCAAAAGTATCGGTATAGGTCACTGTTGCTTGCCCTGCACCAGCATAGACAGGCTGCAGTACGACATTTCCATCTGCATCAAATGTATCGGTTGGTGTCATACCAATTTTTACTCTTGCTTGATAAGTTTTATCTGCATCTGTCACTGGAGTCCATTCAACTTCCGGATTTGTATTCATCCCAGCGATCCGACGATATTGCGTCGGTACAAAAGAAGCTAAACCAGGCTCTGATGTTGTGACGTTCGCAGTTCCACCGCCAGCTTTCACAGAGAAATTAGCAACTTTAGCATAGGTTTGTTGCGATGGTCCCATCAATTCTGATCGTAATGTCCATAAATCAATATCAGAATCATTGATAGTAAATACATTGGATGCAACTGTTCCAGTTGAAACTGCTGGACTGTTGCTTGTAGATCCAGTATTTTTATTACGAATATCAAACCCTTTAGGTGAATTCATTGTAAATGTCCTATTTGAGCCGCCAGTTATATCAACGACTGGAGCCGTTGTTGACCCTACAATATAAACACTTCCGCCAGGTTCCAAATTAAATGCAGTATCATTTGCCGAGAATTGCATAACCGAACCTGTACCTCGGCTCAAGAGGTTGATTGTAGCGTCTTTTTTCACTGTTAGTGAAGAACCACTATCATCAAACCTTACAGAGTTTCCTTGCATGTTCGAATTATACGTAGAACCTTCACCGATCGTCATTGCACGATAATGAGAAAAGACAGCAGGATAGCTTGCACCAGTCGTTTCATTCTTCAATGAAACTAATGCATTTTTTCCTACAGTAAACTCCATACTCTTACTTGTAGAAGCACTGTTAGTAGAATTTTCTACAAACCAGACTGCAGAATAGTTGGCATATGTCACAGTACCACGCCATTGAGTTTTATCTTCAATGATCATACCGCCGGCATAATAGTTTTCTTCCGTCGTTGTTAAGTTCATGTAACCGTAAGTTTGTACCATAGACTGATACGCACGAATGAAACGTCCGACACGATTTCCATTAACTGGTTCTGTCGTGATATTTCCAGTTCTGAATGTCCAACCAGCGACACTCGCCGTTCCACTACTCCCATTAACAAAAGCATATCTCCCAGCAGATGATAATCCATTATTCAAGTTTTGTTGTGCTAACATATCATGAATATGGAAGAATCCAATACCATCTGTTGGACTATTGATTTCAAAACTGCGAGCATTGAGGTGCAAGGTATGACCTTGACCATCGATTTCAATTGATGTTCGTCTGTTATTCATTGCTTGGTTTGCAGTATTAGAAATATCTGCTGTTAAAACAATTTTAGTTACTGTTCCATCATTATAAGCTGTTCGTAGCTGATCCCATGTACTAACATATGCTACATTTACTTCTGGATTAAATCCTATTGCTGTATTTGCTGCTTGATTCGCCGCTTCCATCTCTTGAGTTGTTGGTCCAGCTTCGCCATTATCTCCAGGATAGTTTCCCGTTAGATATTGTGCCGGTTCTGCCAAAGCACTTCTCATCGTTGGTGTTGAAGCAGTTTCAGGAAAATCAATTTTAGCAGAGGCCAATACTGCTTTTTTATCATCTAACAACGTTATTTTTGGCTCTACATCAGACGATGATTTTTTTACAGAAAAATTGATTTCTATAGAATTACTATCTTTCTGAGTTGTAATTACTTTTTCTGAGGAATCTTCAGTATCTACGATTTTTATTGCATCTGCTGAAGTTGAAGAAGTTCCCTCTAACATGTCAGCTGCCGAAAATCCAGTCACTCCTTCATAAGAAAGAGTCAGTGTTTCATCCAGCGGCTCAGCTATTTTTATTGTTACAGGAATTTTCCCATCCTTATCTGCAATACCAGTCACAATAGAATATTTTTCCTCAGATGCTTTCATTGGTGAAATATTATTCAGCATAAACGAGGATAAAATACCTACTAATAATACAAACGCTAAGATAAAGTAAGACTTTTTTCCGATTTTCATATTTTCAACTCCTCCCCAAAACATTTTTTGTGTGTCTGTCTTAATTGAACACACAATCTATTTCGATTTTTCTTGCCAAGTGTTTCATTTTTTGATACATTCACATTGCAGGGAAAATTGGCGCTGAATTTATGACTTGTTTCCGATTGAGAATGGCTGTTCTCAATTCGGATGTCATCAAAGGAGCACTGATTTTCTCTCTTTGTTTATGTGTTTACATCTGGCTAGAAAAAAAGAAACCAATTAAATTCGTTTTTTTGTCACCGTCATCGTTCTCTTTAGAACAACCGCCATGACATTATTGTGTCCTCATGTTTTGAAGCTATGTTATAGGGCTAATTTGTAGCCTTTTGAACGAACTGTTTTAATATATACAGGGCGAGCAGCATCTGTTTCGATTTTCTGCCTTAAATGAAAAATCAGATTCGACACACGATATTGTTTATCGTTCCCTTCATTTTCCCAAACATTTTTATAGATTTCTTCATAAGATACAGCGACTCCCTGCTGTGTCTGCAAAAATTCAATCGCCTTGAATTCCAGCTTTGTCAGATTGATTTCTGTTCCATTCAATACAACGCTATAGTTGCATGGTCGCAAATGAAAATCAGAACCACTTGCTGATTTCGTAGATTGTTCTTTCCTATCTATAGATGCTCCATCTTTGTTCTTGCAGCGATTCAATGTATTCGTCAAGAAAAGCTTGCTAACTTCAAAATCAAGCTCTTCATCCAATATCCCATCTGCTCCGAGTTGAAGATATACAATATGATTCATATTGTTCTTTCTATTAGAAATTACCCAAACAAATGGATTACTTTCTTTTTTTATCAAGATGATCAACTCGCAGATCATACCAATATTTTGCGAATGATTTTCTTCGATAATAATGCCATCATACTTATTCGCATTTTCAGCTGCTTCATCTTTCGAAATCAAATTTACATGTAATTGGGTATTTCTCAATGCTTCTATGTACTTCTCTTTATCGAGCTCATTAAATGAAACAAATCCTATGTCATACATCATGCTGCTCTCCTTTAAAGTATTCTGCCACACATCCATTTTTCTAATTTATATGTATTCTCTATTAAAAAAACGTGATATTCTAGATATAATATTGATATAATTCCTAAACTAAAATCAGTTTAATCTATTTCATTTGTTAAGTCTATGTTTTTTCGTCCATTTTTTTATCATTTTTTTAATTAAAAACACAAAAAATTGAGAATTATGTGAAGAAAAATCGCTGTAAAGCCTGTTAATCAGTATAGAATTTAAATATATTTTAAAAGAAAAAAACTCAATAATAACACGAGGGATATAGAGAAACATTAAGTTTTCCTAAATATGGTATAATCAATAGAATGAGGTGGACAAAATGAAGAGAATCAAGGATTTACAAGAGTTGGTGAGTTATTTCAGTGAGGATAAAACGTTTATTCATGATGGCTATTACCGTATTAGAATACTTGATAAAGAGACGATCGAACTAGCTTTCTTAGTTGCAGGCCCTTGCGGGGATACACTCGTACATCCGCAAATCACAGTCACCTTAACAGAGTCAAGTGCTTTAGCTATTAAATTGATAGACATGTATGTCACTCCGCCATTGTTTTTGACGCGAGAAGAATCAAATAAACAAGAGATCGATCAACAACTTGACAAATTAATCGAAAAATTTATTAATATAAAAAATAAAAATACCAAGATTTTCTAATTAATCTTGGTATTTTTTAATAATTTAATATAAACACTAAATGAAAATAATTCCAAACAAATTGAACTTCGTTTTCATATAGCTAGTTCAAATCAATAAAATTTAATAATAAAATACAGTGCTAAGACATTAAGTGATTACATTTTATGAACGCTATGTGCACTTTCAATTCCTCCACAAGCTTCCTTGCACGCTTGATTGATCAACATAAATGCACTTTTTGCACGATGTAATCCACGTTTATATTTGACTTCATCGATCACTTCGCACTTATCATTCAATGCTTCCAACCAAAAGTAAATCCCCTCTTTATAAATGTCTAAGCCTTCCAACAAGATTTTTGTCGCTTCTTTTTCTCCATAGAAGACTAAATTTTTTCTAAAGCTTCCTTCTTCTATAAAGAAACGGTTCACATTGTTGCGACAAAATAAATAAGTATCTTTCCCTTTTCTGTTGATCGCTTGGCTGCAGCTGTTCTCTTGAACTTCCTTAGCAATGGCATTAAAAATCTCATTGTAGACTTCAACTCTTTGCATTACTGACAAAATCATATCTGTATAACTAAACATAATGCTCTCTCCTCCCATAACTAAGCAGTTAAAACACTGACTTATATTTATTATAGTCTCCCTTAATCTTTTATATCAAGTAATATGCTATTAAAATGGATTTTTTTGTCATTTTTTTCATTCTTACACCTATTTTTTTTAAACTACAGCAACAAAAAAAGCCCATTTAGCCACATATATAGCGGTTTTTGAGCTTTTCTCTATTTTTTTCAATATTAAACAAAGTTATTTATATTATTTTCCAAAAATATAAATATAATCGTTTGAATTACATTAGTTCATTCCTTCTTTTTATTCATTTCACTTACTTGCTCTTGCAATTCACTTAGTAATTCAATTTGAATATGCTGCATTTGAACCAAGTGCTGCCATTGGCTATTGATTAGATAGTCCATTTTCTCATGCAGCAGATTGACTTCGATTTCAGCTTTTAGATTTACTTTATAGTCATTATTGGCCTGCTCACGATCTCTTGCTTCTTGACGATTTTGGCTCATCATAATCACTGGCGCTTGAATCGCAGCTAAACAAGACAATGCGAGATTCAATAAAATAAACGGATATCTATCAAAAGGTTTCCCCAATAGTTGTGTTGAATTAAGGATGATCCAAACAACTAAAACGATGATAAAAATGAAAATAAATGGCCAGCTGCCGCCAAATTTGGCAATAGCATCTGCTGTTTTTTGTCCAATAGTTAAATTTTTTTCTACAGTCGTATTCAGATTATTGGATATCGTTTCATTATTTTTAATTGTTTGAACAATGCTTTCATTTAGTTTTTCCATTATCATAGAATCACTTTTTATCATTATTTTCATATAATCCAGACGGTAATTCAATAATTCGTGAAAAAGTATATAGGAATCTTCTGTTAAATCTGGTCGTTGTTTCAAAATAAATTGTCGAATTTCTTCTTCGACGTTTTTCAGCAGCATTTCATTCACTTCGGTCTGCTTTTCATGGGTATGTCGCGTCATATCCTCACCCTCCTGATATTCTATAGCTCTATCATACAACGAGAATGAAGATTCAGATATTATTCTGCACTAAAAAAGGATGGGACAGAAGTGTTTAATCCCAAGAAATAAGAAAGAATTCTCAAAAATTGTTCTTCAAATTTTTGAGAATTCTGGCTTATTTCCGAAGGGATTGCTTCTGCTCCCACCGTTTATCTGGATTTCAAATGTCTAGGATATGACTTACAGAGTTATGTCTCAAACACTCTATCCTTAGATTTTTATTTTGTTTCTTTATAGACATTTTTTAGTGTCAATGGTGCAGCAAAAGTATGATAGCTCAGACCTTTGACCTGTGGATTTTGTAAAACAGATTGCTGATTTTGACTGATTATGATCATTCCAGCAGTTTCTTCGATTGCTTCCTTTTCGGCGGCAATCAATGTTTCCCAGCGTTTTTGTAATTCTGTGGCATATTTTTGTGAAGCGTCATCCAGCAATGCATCATACGTTGGATTTGAGTAATTACGGTCATTTCCGCTTCGCAGCATATTTAGTGTAGAAATCGGATCTTGGTAGTCTGGTGTCCAATAAATCAGAAACATGTCATAATCACTTTCTCTACTCAAATTTAAGGCAGTTTCTGTTGGTAAAGCTGTAACATTGATCGTTAACCCAGAAAATAGTTTTTCTAAGCTACCTTGTAAGCTTTCTCCCATTTTTTTATACGAACCATCATCCGTTACCATCAAGTCGATCGTGATGTTATCCCCTAGTTCTTTTTTAGCTTGCTCCCAATAACTAAGTGCTGCTTTTTCATTATAAGTCATCAAATCTCCGGCTTCTTCTCTAAAATCGACACCTGTTTCAGGATTGCTGACAAAACCTTCTGTCACTGCGCCATACAAAGGTTTTGATCCATCCGCAATAATATTATTGACCAGATTTTCTTTATCGATACCAAGTGCCAGAGCTTTTCTTAGATTTTCATTTTTTAATGGGGTATCTTTCCCTTTTCGTTTTTGATTCAAACGAATATAATTCATTGTTGCTGTTGGATAAGAGTGATAATCTGGATTGCTTTGATTTTGTTTAGCTAATTCGCCTGTGATCGTCGCAACATCCAGCTGACCATCTTCAAATAAATTTAAAGCAGTCGATGCTTCTTTGATTACTTCATAATGAATACTATCCGATTTTACATTTTCATGATCCCAGTAGTTTTCATTTTTCTTTAGATCCCAGCTTAAATCTGTCTGTTTCCAGTTTTCAACAATAAACGGACCATTATACACAACGTTCTCACTAGTTGTACCGTAATCTGTCCCTAATTCCTCTACAACCTTTTGATTTTGCGGGAAGAAAGTTGGAAAAGCTAAAACTGAGGTAAAGTATGGTTTTGCTTCTTTCAATTTGACCTCTAAAGTCTGATCATCGATTGCTTTGACTCCAAGTTCTTCGACAGGTTTTTTCCCCTCAGAAATATCCTCTGCATTCAGGATCGTATCTTTAACTAAAAAACTATAAACATAACCATTTTCTGGATCGATCATCTTTTTCCAGGCATATTCAAAATCTTTCGCTGTTACAGGATCATCATTGCTCCATTTTGCATCTTCTCTTAATTTGATCGTATATGTTTTACCATCTTCAGATATTTCAGGCATCTCTTTAGCAGCTGCTGGAATCAATTGATCCTTATCATCCAAAGCATAAAGACCTTCAAATGCTGCTGTTTGCACAATAGCATCAGGAAAATCCAACATTACAGAAGTATCTAAGGTTGTCAGCTCAGAAGCCGACATCAACCGAAGCGGTGTCGTTTTTGCTGCATCTTCTTGTTTTGTTCCAGAACATCCTGAAATGATCGTCACCATCACAGTCATTCCAATAATTGATTGAATTATTTTTTTCATACATTTCTCCTTCATTACTTTTTTATGTGCGTTCAACTAACATCCAAACAACGACAGCAGGCTCATCTCCGTCATTATAATTGATATGTCCCTCTCCAGCTTCGATCAATTGTGCATCGCCTGGTTTTCCTACTAGATCTTGCCCATCTTCTAAGATCGTATGTGCTTTCCCTGATACCACATAAGAATATTCATCCTGCTCATGTCTAGCAAATCCTTCTAGAGGTCGTTTTTCTCCTGGTTGTAAAACGATCAATCCCATTTGGACTTTGTCATTCGGCTGATTTTCTGTATCAAAAAAAATCGTCATTTCTTGGGGCAATGTCGGTTTAATAATCATTTCTTTTCCAGCTCCTTTTTTGGTTATTTTTTTATTATTACCTTAACGTTTAGATAAGTCAATGATATTTTAGAAAATTCTGATTTTTTAGATAATGATCGTAAAAAAAGGAACTGGGACATCATTCTATGAGCTATGCCCCAGCTCTTTCAGCATCGAATAAACACTACTACTGTGCTAAGCTTCGATCAGATCATCTACCAAAATTATAAATACTAAAGCATCAAGAGCTGAACAATGCTGCTTCCACCTCTATAAAATTCAATCCCAATAGCCTTGGTGGACAGCAGCAGCTGCTGTCTCGATTTCTGGAAAAGGCCCAATGATTTGAATATCTTTTTGTCCATGTTTGATGATTTCTTCTGATGGTAAATCAAATGTTGGATTTTGCTCATTATCTCCCGTTAGCTCTAATAAGCGTTTTTCTGTCATTGCATAAACGATCGTGCCAATATTTCCCCAATAAATCGCTCCGGTACACATTGCACAGGGCTCTGCGGTTGTATACAACGTGCATTCCCATAAAAACTCTTTGCTGTAGTGCTGGGATGCTCTCGCCGCTAACGTTGTTTCAGCATGTCCGGTACAGATTTTTTCTGTGATCTCGATATTCTCCTGCTCCAAAAGAATGTTTCCTTCTTTGTCTGCTAATAACGCACCAAATGGCGTGTTCCCATGTTCTCTAGCTGCTTGCGAAATTTCGATACAGCGATTCAACAGCTCAATGTGTTGCTTTTTAGTCATAGATACTCTCCCTATCTAATTTTTATGCTAACAGAAAGCGGTGATTCAAGATTTCTATTGTTCCTTTATCTAAACCGATCGCTTGTTTCAAATAGGTAGAAATATCACCGTACTGAGCTTCTACAGTTTGATAAAAATTATCTAAATAACTGCTATCTACATTCAAGGCAACATGCAATGCTTCCAAATTTGCTTCCTCCAAATTTGTTTTTCTAGCTTGTTCTAAAATCATTGCATTTTCTTTCTTTCTTAACTCATTTGTCTTTAAATAATCTGTGTAAATCTCTTTTCTAGAGACATTTAGTGTTTCTAGAACAAGTGCTGCGGCGATTCCTGTACGGTCTTTTCCTGCAAAACAATGGAATAAAATACTTTCTTGTTCCTGTAATGCTAAAATTTCTTCAAAAAATTTATTATAGCCTTTTTGAGAAGTCGTATTCAAAGCAATATCTCCATAGAGTTTTGCCATATAAGAAGCAGATTTCTCTGGAGAACCGATTTTAACAAAGTCTCCTATTGATGCGCCCTCATCTTGAATATCTTCTAAGATATCTATATGAATGTACTCAGACTTCGGAACAGACATATCTGGTCGTTCTTCTACTTCCAACTCACTTCTTAAATCGATGATTTTCCCTAAATGATATTTTTTTTCTAAACGCTGTTCGTCTTCTTTCGTCAGACTGGATAATTCGCCTGATCTTAGAAATACATCTGTTTTAAGTTTCTTTCCTTCTTTATTTTTAATTCCGCCAATGTCTCTAAAATTTGTAATAGTTACCATAATTACCCACCTTTTCCCTTTTTTCTTACTTTCATTATACACAAAAATTTATCTGTATTGCCTTTTTCCCAGCATTTTATAGAAAATAAGGTTGAAACAATCGAAATAAATTGTTTCAACCTTATCCAAATTATTTTTCTCCAGCTTCAACGTAGCTTAGGTCATTGACTTTATCTAATGTATATTTTCCGTCTTTATATTTCACTGTACATACACTAGCATTTTTCAATCCACCTTCTGGGATTTTGAAGTCATCAAACAATGTATCTAATAAAGCAGAGATACTCAAACCATGAGAGGTGATCAAAACATTCCCACTACCTGGGTTCTTCATTTCTTTTTCTACGATATCTTCAACACCTGCTTTAAGTCTTGTCGTAATCGTTTCATAATCTTCTGCTGGCCAGTTGATTTTCGCTTCTTCTACATTTTTAGCGTCAAGTTTTGCGACACTGTTTGCAAATGATTCTGGTGTCATGTTTTTCATGAACTCTTCTAAGGTTACACCTTGGTCGTCAGCAATATCTTGCCACATTGTATGATTTAGATCGCCTTCATACGTACCAAAGTTAAACTCTCTTAAACGCTCATCTGTAATTACTTTTAAATCAGACGATTTTTCATTTTCCTTAATGATTAGATTAGCAGTTTGAATGGCACGACCACTATCACTACTATAAGCATTTTGGAATTCAATATCTTTCAACCCAACACCAGCTGCTGTTACAACTTCTTCACCAGCTTTTGTCAAGACTGCATCCGACCATCCTTGAACACGATCTGTTGTATTCAACATTGTTTTTCCGTGGCGAACGATATACAAAGTTAACTCTTCCGGCGTTTTTTTAGCATCCGAGGCGTCTTCTTTTGCTCCGCCATTACCACACCCTGCAACAACCAATACTCCTAACATCAACACACCTAATAGTTTAACAATTTTTTTCATTTTAACTCCTCCTTTTTTTATGCGTTCGTCAAATCTTCCCCATTTGTCGCGATGACTTTTTTATACCAGTCGAATGATTTTTTCTTCGAGCGTTTCAACGTACCATTTCCGTCATTGTCGCGATCGACATAAATAAAGCCGTATCGTTTTTTCATTTCACCTGTTCCAGCTGACACAAGGTCGATACAGCCCCAGGTTGTATAGCCTAGTAGATCGACACCGTCTAATTCCACGGCATCTTTCATTGCTTGAATATGTGCCGCTAAATATTCGATACGGTAATCGTCAACCACATAGCCGTTTTCATCTGGTGTATCCACGGCACCTAAGCCATTTTCCACGATGAATAATGGTTTTTGATAGCGGTCATACAAGTCATTCATTGTTACACGCAAGCCAAGCGGATCGATCTGCCAGCCCCATTCACTTGCTTCCAAGTAAGGATTTTTTACTGAGGCAAAGATATTGCCAGCTGTTTGTTCGTTGACCGCTGGATCTGTTGATTGGACGCGAGATGAATAATAAGAGAAGGAAATGAAATCAACTGTATGCTCTTTCAATAATTCCAAATCGCCCTCTTCGATCGGTAATTCGATCCCTTCACGTTCTAATTCTTTCAGCGCATATGCTGGATATTCGCCACGAGATTGGACATCGATGAAGAAGAAGTTTTCACGGTCTGCTTTACGTGCTGCCCAAACGTCTTCTGGTTTACATGTATACGCATAGTTGGTTCCAGCTGCTAACATACAGCCGACTTGGTTTTCCGGATCGACTTCATGGGCGATTTTTGTCGCCACAGCACTAGCTACCAACTCATGGTGAGCAGCCTGATATTTGACTTGTTCTTTATTTTCTCCTTCTTCAAAATACAAGCCTGCGCCCATAAATGGTGCATGAAGGATCATGTTGATCTCATTGAAGGTCAACCAGTATTTCACTAAACCTTTGTAACGATTGAAAATCACACGGCATAAGTTTTCGTAAAAACCAACCATTTCACGGCTGCGCCATGCGCCATATTTTTCGACTAAGTGCATTGGACAATCAAAATGGGTGATAGTTACCAATGGTTCGATGTTGTATTTACGGCATTCTTTGAAGAGATCTTCATAATATTTCAAGCCTTCTTCATTCGGTTCAGTCTCATCACCTAAAGGGAAAATCCGGCTCCAGGCAATCGATAAACGATAGGTTTTAAAGCCCATTTCTGCAAACAAAGCGATATCTTCTTTGTAACGGTGGTACATATCGATCGCGTTTTGTGCAGGATAAAAATGCTCATCATCAAACTCAAACATTTTCTTTTCACCAGTGATCACTGGAAAACGGTCGGGTCCGACAGGGGCTAGATCTACATTGGCTAAGCCTCGTCCGCCTTCATTATAGCCACCTTCACATTGATTGGCCGCTGTAGCGCCGCCCCATAAAAAATCTTTTCTAAATGACATATCAAAATTCCTTTCTTCTTTTAAAACTTACGACAAGATGAAATCATTTTGTCGTAAGCTTCATTTCATTTTACTCTTTAGGCTAAACCTGTGATCAAGGTATCATTAGATGTTACTTCTTGATCTTGTGTTTCGACGATATCTAAATAATCTCCAGTGTTCGTAACGATTATTGGCGTCTCAACACTATAACCAGCTGCTTTGATTGCCTCCATATCAAATGTTACTAATACTTGACCTTTCTTAACTTTATCTCCTTGAGCAACTTTAGCTTCAAATCCTTGTCCCTCTAACTGAACAGTATCCATACCAATATGGATCAATAATTCCATTCCTTGGTCTGAAATCAAGCCAATTGCATGTTTTGTTGGGAATAATGTCATGATCGTTCCATCAAATGGAGCACGAACAATTCCTTCAGTCGGTTCGATCAGTACACCTTTTCCTAAAGCGCCTTGCGCAAATGCTTGATCACTTGCTTTACTTAATGGTAAAACGCGTCCTTTCACAGGACTTAATACTGCTTCTTTCATTGCTTTTTGAGCTGGAGAATTTTCTTTTGTTTCTTCTACAACTGCTTCATCTTTCCAGAAGAAGAATGTTAGTAAGAAACCAATTGCAACAGCAATTCCAATTGCGATGAATGAATGAAGTACTCCACTAGCATCATCACCATTAATGAAGTTTAAAACACCAAAGATTCCTAAGCCGCCCATTGTATAAGATGTTACACCATTGATCATTAAGTAAAGACCACCTGCTGCAGCACCGATCATTGAAAAGATGAATGGTGTCTTTTTAGGTAATGTGATCCCGTAAATCGCAGGTTCAGTTACACCGAAAATTCCTGAAATAATTGCTGGTGGACATAATGCTTTGATTTTTTTATCATTCAATTTGAAGAACATTGCCATAACTACAGCTGTTTGTGCAAAACTTGCCGCAAACGAACCAACTAATACTTGGCTGAATCCTTCTTGCGTAATTTGCATGATTGCAAGTGGCACAACACTCCAGTGTAAACCAAAGATAACTAAGACTTGCCAGAAGAAACCTAAAATCAACCCATACAAAGCAGGTGAGAATTCCATCAATGAGCTGAAACCAGTGCTTAAAAGATCTGTCAGCATGCTGATGATTGGTCCAATTACTAAAAAACCAATTGGTAACGCGATCAATAATACGAAAAACGGTACCAAGAATGTTTGGACAACTTCAGGAATGATTTTCTTAAAGAGTTTTTGAATTTGAGCAGCAAAAGCAACAATAAATATGATTGGTACAACACTACTTGTGTAACCAGCACCAACCCAAGGAATACCTAAAAATGTAGTATAAGCCGGTAATCCTAAAAGGCTGTATGGTGCTGCAGCACCTGCACCTGCCGTTGTTTCAAACGCAGTTTGCAATGCACTACCTTGAACGGATGGGTAGCAAAGAGCTGCTCCGATCACGATTCCGACCATCGGGTTCAAATTGAATTTTCTTCCCGCAGTATATCCTAGAATAACTGGCATGAAGAAAAAGATCGCATCGCCAATCCCATTTAACATGGTGTAAGTTCCAGATGTATTTGAGTATAATTTCAAGAAAACAAGTAAAGCGTTTAAACCTTTAACCATCCCAGCTGCAGCTAATGCACCAAGGAAGGGTTGGAAACAGCCGCTTAAAATATCGATCAAACGATTGAAAAGATTTCCTCCTGAGGACTCTTGTTCAGAATCTGAAGAAATACCGGCAATACTTAAAACATCTTCGTAAACAGCTGGTACATGGTTCCCAATAACTACCTGATACTGTCCGCCGCTTTTCATAACTGTTACGACGCCATCCATATTTTTCAAAATATCGTCATTTGCTTTTCCTTCGTCTTTCAATTTAAAGCGCAGACGAGTAATACAGTGCGTCAAACTATTGATATTTTCTTTTCCACCTACATTGTCTACTATTTTCTGTGCTAAATCATAATATTTTCCCATTTTTTGTTCCTCCAAAGTTTAGTTTGTATTCAATACTTTTGAAGGTTTAGCCAACTTAATGTCACTACCCAAGGGATGTTGCTCGTTTCTACCCACCTTTCAATTTTTCTTTATTAAAAGATTTGATAATCTTATTCACTATTTGTTTGGACTACACGTGCGATATGAATAATTAGATACATTTTTTCTTCTTTTGAAATTGTATAATGATAATTAGCCTTTAAGAAATCAGCAATTTTATTTACGCAGTTGTATGCATTTCGGTATTTTCTTTTTATTACTTCATATAATTCATCATCTTCTTCATCATGAAACTCTTTATGATTCAATAATCGATATGAAAAAAATTTTAAATGAGTGCTAAAACGATAAAAATAAACTGAATCTTCATTAAACGTAACTTTAAAATGATACTTAACAATATTTGTGATTTCCTGCATAATTTTGGTCAACTCATACACATTTCCAACTTCTTCATCCATCCCAGCATTGACAAGGTGTAATGCGATAAAACCCGCTTCGTCTTCTGGCAGCTGCACATCAAACTTTTCCTTTACCATCTCTAAGGCCTTGTTTCCAATAAAAAACTCATCCGGGAAAAACCTTTTGATATCCCAAAGTAAAAAGTTTTTCACTTCGATTCCCTGTTTCACACGTTCTAACGCTGTATGAAGATGGTCAGTCAACGAAATAAAGATTGTATCATTCAATTTTCGACCAAGCTTAGTCTTTGCATACTTGATAACTTCATCCGACAATTGCATAACTTCTAGCGGCAATTCTCCTAATAACTCTTGAAACTTTAACGACGTATCTTGGTTAGCTAAACGAAAAACTTGATCTATTTGTTCTTCGGATATAGTGTCTCCAATTTTTCTTTTAAAAGCTATTCCTCGCCCCATAACAATTTGTTCCTGATCATTTGCATCCAACGTGATTACAACATTATTATTCAAAATTTTTTGAATAATCATTTTTTCGCTCCCTTCTCACACAGTACCCCACTCCTTTAATAGTAAAAAAGAAAAACCCAACCTTTCCAAAAAAGAAGATACACTTCTACTTTAGAAAAATCAGGTTTAGCTTGTATTTAAACAATCACTATCCATTTATTTAGCTTTCTAGTACAAACCTAGGATACCCTATACAGAATAAAATGTCAACGTTTTCATAAAAATATTTAAAAGATAAAATAAAAAAGCATTTAGCAAAATACTAAATGCTTTCACTATGACCCGTACGGGAATCGAACCCGTGTTACCGCCGTGAAAGGGCGGTGTCTTAACCGCTTGACCAACGGGCCAGATAAAAATTTTATGGGCCTAAATGGACTCGAACCATCGACCTCACGCTTATCAGGCGTGCGCTCTAACCAGCTGAGCTATAGGCCCTTAAAGAAAAAAAGCGGGTGACGAGAATCGAACTCGCGACAACAGCTTGGAAGGCTGTGGTTTTACCACTAAACTACACCCGCATGTTTCTTCTTAAAAATGGCGCAAGACAGAATCGAACTGCCGACACACGGAGCTTCAATCCGTTGCTCTACCAACTGAGCTACTGCGCCAAAAATATAAAACGGTCTGGACGGGACTCGAACCCGCGACCTCCTGCGTGACAGGCAGGCATTCTAACCAGCTGAACTACCAAACCATCCGTTATTGTGTTGCGTCACTAATAACTTTTGCTTTTTCAAGCAATTGCGGGGGCAGGATTTGAACCTACGACCTTCGGGTTATGAGCCCGACGAGCTACCTGACTGCTCCACCCCGCGATAATTATAGTCAAAGACTATAGAAAGGTGTTTCTCTTGGTGATCACTAGTAAGGATACTTCACTCACCATGGTCATCAATAAAGGAGGATAAGGGATTCGAACCCTTGCACGGTTTTACCCGCCTGACGGTTTTCAAGACCGTTCCCTTCAGCCGGACTTGGGTAATCCTCCGAAATATTAATATATACATGACCCGTACGGGAATCGAACCCGTGTTACCGCCGTGAAAGGGCGGTGTCTTAACCGCTTGACCAACGGGCCTACTTGGAACGGAGAAGGAGGGATTTGAACCCTCGCGCCGGTTTCCCGACCTACACCCTTAGCAGGGGCGCCTCTTCAGCCAC